>DASPRM010000138.1 GCA_035624455.1 Terriglobales bacterium | reverse complement strand
AGCACCTGCTGCGCTCGATGGTGAAAGTGGAGGCCTCGGTGGTCTGCTATGCGGTGGCGCTGTTGCTGCCGCTGGCGCTGTTGGGAGGATCGGCTGCTATCACCGTGCTGACCGGCGCAACGCGCCCCACCCCGGCGCAGCTCGCGAAATGGCCACAGATCATGGGCAATTTTATCTTCATGCTACTGTTCGTTGGCGTGGGCGAGGAACCAGGCTGGAGGGGCTTCGCCATTCCACAGTTGCAGGCGCGGTTTTCCCCAGTGGTGTCCACGATGGTGCTTGCGCCCATTTGGTTACTTTGGCATGCGCCGCTCTTCGCCAGTGGGGAGTTCGTGCTAAACCAGCTCGCGCCCTTTGCGGTCACGGTGTTCGGCGGCGCGCTGGCACTGACCTGGCTGTACAACCGGAGCGGCGGCAGCGTGTTGCAGCCCATGCTGATGCATGCAACGATCAACGCGGTGGGCGCTGGATACGTCTTTCCGATGTTTCACGGGGTGGAGCTCACCCGGATGTGGTGGATCTATGCCGCCGTGTGGGCGGTCGCTGGCGGAATTTTTGTAGTGGTGATGCGGGTAAAGCGCACACAAGGGATAGCCGTGGCGTCTTAGCCAATCAAGCCACTGGCTTCGTGCGCTTCCGGCTTGAAGCGATGGAATGTGGAGAGGACTATTAATCTTGACAGGAGACGGCAGGGCTCCAGACCGCTACATTGACTTTCAATTTTTCCCACATTCTACGGGCGGCTCCGCAGGGCTGCCCGTCCCGCCTTAACAAAGTCACCTCCTCGGTGACACGCCCTGCACTGAGTAGGAGCACAGGTCAATTGGCGAGAGCAGGACTTATCACTTTTTACGCACGCCCCGCTGGAGGAACAGGCGTTCTCGCCAACAACCAGTTTTGCACCCGGTGTGGTGCAAGGGGCGTAGTTAGCGAGAAGGGGGTTTGTCGCCAGTTATCTCAGCCGGCGCCCAGTTTTGGAAGCTGTCAATCCGATGGCATGAACGGTTGTCGTCAGGACAACAAGGAATCGGCTTAACCGGCTCATGTGGTCCTCCTCAAGTGAGTCGGACTGGCTCAGGTTCGAATCGTTAGCACACGACTGATGTGAGCGCGTCCGCTCAACCCCTCGGCCTTCGCTTTGATGTACATGATTCGGCAGCGCATCGGAATGAAATAGAGGGTGGTTAGTCAGTTGTTGATATGCATGGTTTCGGCGGCTTGGATCTTCCAGCCCCTGATCACGAGCCAAAGCGGCAAGATCAGTTCCGCGAAAGACACGACGAAGAGGAATCCAAGACGGGCGTTCGGATAGAGGTATGGCCTCAAGCTATTGATGACCCAGCCCAATCCATCGATTGCCAGCAGAATCCCTATTATTCCGGGGATGTAGTCAGACCGGTAGATCAAGTAGCCCAACAGGCCGAGATGAATCCCAAAGATCACTAGGCTCATGGACCAGTCATACCGAAACGAATTGAGCAGAAGCTGAACTTGGGCATGCAATGGGCCTGGTCCAAACAGCGTCAGGTAATCCGGTGTGGTCAGAAGGCGATAAACGGTGACCAGGTGTAAGAGGGCGAAAAGTGCCATCGCCGTATACACCAACCGGAACCAGGCGGTAAGCAATGACACCGATCTGTTTACCGGCATCAGCAGGACATAGAGCGCCCAAGCAATAACCACGTCAAGAATCAATGTGATCAGGTAGCAGAGTATTGCTGCAACAAAGAGCTTCCCGTGGCTGGCAAGGTTCTGAACGGTTTGTTCGATGTTCCCCCGAATAACCAGTTTAGGCATAATCGAAAACTCAACGTAGGCGGCAGGCATCAGCAGATAGCCGAAACCGGCGATCAGCGCTGCCTGACGCAATGTCAATCCCTCATCGTGATGTGCTGGGTTCATCGAGCTCGTGTCCCCCCTTGTAAGGGTCCGTCGGAGATACGCCGAAGCCATCAAAAAGTTCCGCCCGGACGAATGTCTGAATAGACTGCTTCGCACGCCGAAGGTTAGTCGTTGTTGTAAACAGGCCTTATCACTAACTGAGAATTTGCACCGCGAAGTGTTCAGTTAGTGAAGAGATTTATCAACAGCCAGAGGGGTAGGGTTATACTGGCTGGCCACTCGAAATACCAGGGGAGTCTTCTTGACGGCTGCTCATGCAAGCGTGCAATTGGCTTTGCTCTCCGCCGCCATCCTGGGCTTCCGGCATGGCTTCGACTACGACCACATCGCCGCTATCTCCGACATCACCAGCGTGCGGTCCTCCGGCCGCCGCGCCATGCATCTGGGGCTGCTGTATGCCCTCGGCCACGCCGCCACTGTGGCGGTGCTGGGCAGCGCGGTCATCTTCTTCCAGCTGTCCCTGCCTCAGGGCATCGACCGCATCGCTGAGCGCCTGGTGGGCCTGACCTTGGTCGTGTTGGGGATCTACGTCCTAGGCTCGCTGTTCCGCGGCGACTACACGCCGCGCAGCCGCTTCCAGGTGCTTGCCCATCTGGGCCGCTGGTTGCACTGGAGGGCTCGCGCTCATTGGAATCCCCACCGGCCCGCGCCCCTCCCCGCGAGCTGGAACTACGATTCCAAGACCGCATTCGTGGTGGGCGTAATCCACGGGCTGGGTGCCGAAACTCCCAGTCAGTTGCTCATCTTCTTGCTGGCGGCCAACTTGGGTGGCATCAGCAAGGGCTTCCTCGGGCTGGGAATGTTTCTCCTGGGATTGCTGCTCATGAACACCCTCATGACAGCCGCCGCCGCCGGGCTGTTCGGCATCAGCGTGCGCCTGCCCAAGTTCCAAGTGGCAGTGACCGCGGCGACCGCGGTTTACAGCCTGGTGGTCGGCGGCATCTTCCTGCTGGGCGCGGGCTCCTGGCTGCCTCCCGTCGGTAGCTGAACCGGCTTGCGTCCCGCGCCGGTAACTGTTGAGAACAGGCGTTATCAATAATTGAGAATTTGCACTGCTCCCGGTGCAACTCGGGCCACCCGCATTGTTAGTGAGAAGACGATTTAGCGCCAACTGGGGGCTCCGGTTTCCAGTGACCGGTATCACTGACAACGCGCCTGGAAGGCGCGTAGCCAATCATGGGCAGGTGCCGATGGGATCCTTGCGGGCAGTCGTGATTGGGCTCGGCAGCGCCGGCGACGTTCACCCCAACGTCGGGCTGGCCTTGGCTCTTCGCAAGCGAGGACACAATGTGATGTTTGTGGGTCCGGCGGCATTCCGGTCTCTGGCGCGGAGCGTCGGGCTGGAGTTCGTTGGGCTCCTCACAGAAGAGGAGTATTACGCGGCCATTCGCGATCCGGACCTCTGGCATCCTGTCCGGTCTTTTTCTGTCGTCGCGCGGCGCTTGATCCTGCCCGCACTGCGGGTGATTTACAGCATCATCGAGAGCAACTTCGAGCCCGGCCGGACCGTGGTTGCGGCTCCGGGCTTCGCCTTCGGCGCACGCATAGCTCAGGAGAAGCTCGGCGTGCCTCTGGCTACCGTGCACCTTCAGCCGATCATGTTGCGTAGCGCGATTCGACCCGGATGTTTCGGGTTCCCCAACATTCTCGGGCATCTGCCGCGCCCCATTAGGAAGCTTTACTTCCGCGCAGCGGACCGCTTCCTTATCGACGGCTTGCTCGCTGCTGAAACCAACGCTTTTCGCGCAGAGCTTGGCCTGCGTCCGGTCAGGCGATTCTTCGATGGCTGGATTCATTCGCCTCAGCAGGTGATCGGCCTATTTCCGGAGTGGTTTGCCCCGCCGGTGCCCGATTGGCCCTCAAATGTCGCGCTCACGGGATTTCCACTATGGGACCAACGTGACCTCCATAGCTCCTCGCCCGAACTCGAAGAATTTCTTGCCGCAGGCGACCCGCCGGTCGTGTTCACCGCCGGTTCGGCAATGGTGCATGCAAAGCAGTTTTTCCGCGTTTCGACGGAGGTCTGCCGCGACGTTGGCCGCCGCGGGCTCTTGTTGACGCAGTTCCCGGAACAACTTCCAGCCGTACTGCCGAGCGGAGTTCGCCACTTTGATTACATTCCGTTCAGCGTGGTTCTGCCGCGCTGTGCTGCCTTAGTCCATCACGGCGGCATCGGGACAACGGCCCAGGCGATTGCTGCGGGGCTTCCTCAACTAGTCGTTCCAATGTCCCATGACCAGCCGGACAATGCCATGAGGATTCGCCGCTTAAGCATCGGCGATTTCATATTGCCGAAGGCCTACACGAAACCACGGGTCATAGAGAAATTGGATCGCCTGATGAGTCCTGCCGTCAGAGACAACTGCCTGCGCAGGGCGGCGGACTTAGCCGCCTGTCAATCTCTTGAAATGGCGTCAACTTTGATTGAGGCGCTAGCTACTGTGAAGACGGGCAGCCCGCCTTCAGCCGTTGGTCCCTACTGAACTGCTGGGCGCCAGGGCCCGGCATTGTTAGTGAGAAGGGGATTTCTCAACAATTACACGCGGAGATGGCTGCCACGAAAGTGTGTCTGACCTAAAGACAACGCTGCTGTTAGTTCCTTTCCCCAAACCCGTGGCGGTTGCGGCACTTGGGGCAATAGGTCGACGCCTCCGTGTTGTCCACGCGGTGCTGCACTGGCGGTATCGTCCGCAGATAAGCAAACAGCGCCTTTAGGTCGGTGTCGGTTAGATTGCGAAAATCGGCCCAAGGCATGACGGGACTGAGCTTGCGCGATCCAACGTGGCCCGTGCGCATCACCGCAATGAACTTCTGCTCGTCGTAGTAGCCGATTCCCGACGGGTCGGGCGTGATGTTCTGCGATGTCACGACTCCCCAGCGCCCGTGCAGTACCCGCCCACCTGCGAATTCCATCCCCGGCACCGGCTTGCGGTCCGGGGTCTGCGCATCGTGACACCCCGAGCAGTTCCCTAAGTGCGCTAAATACTCGCCATGCCGCACCTGCTCAGAAGCGCCCACCGGCGCGGGAGGCGTCGGCAACAGGGCCGCTTTCAGCAGTGCTGGCTCCTGTGGCAATAAGCGCTTGGGAAGCTGGTTGCGTACCGCCGGAATACTTCGCACGTAGGCGATCACCGAGGCCAAGTCCTCATCTGTCAGCGCCCAGAAATTCCAGTATGGCATCATGGGGTGGAGCGCGCGGCCGTCGTGCCCAATGCCTTCGCGAATGGCCCGTACGAAGTCCCCATCACTCCAGGTGCCTGCTCCCGTCTCATGGTCGGGCGAAATATTCGGGCAGACGATTCGCGCTGGTGGCGGCACCGGTGACTCGTCTGGCGGAATCACGTTGCCACCGCCCTTCTTCTTCAGCGGTGCTCGCCCGTTCAAGTGCTGGAAATCATTCTCGGAGTGGCAGCGAAAACAGTGCGCCAGTCCTTCCACGAGGTACTTGCCGCGGTCCAGCCGTTGCTGCGTGCGCTCGATGGGTTTCGGAGACTGCGATTCTTTGGTCGCGTCACTCGCGCCCCCACCCACTGCAGTTAGTACGAGCATGAGACAAAGAACGTACGCGGGTGTCCGGAGCTTATTGGCTTGCAAGTTTCTCCCCTTGGCGGGCTGTTTATTCCCCTGCGGTGCGCTGCCGCCTCAATGCAGCTTCGGGAACGCTCTCTTCTTGTCAGGCAGTCACTGTGTAGCTTTGTTCGACGAGATTCTAATGTGGATGTCCTGGTAGTCAACAGCTTTAAGCACTTTCACTGGCGATAACAGGCGTTATCACTAACTGAGGGTTTGCACCGAGAAGTGTTCAGTTAGTGAGAAGGGGATTTCTTACTAAGAGCCTGTAACAAAACCCTTCTAACGAGTGCCGACGGCTGGCTGGGGGGAACTTCCGGTTTGCCGACGATCCACAAACTGGCTTTGTTTGGGGACTTCCTATAACGGAACTTCCGGCCTGCGTCGTTGGCAGCCTGTTCTCGCCAATCATCAAGGAAACAGGGCTGCTTTTTGCTGATTCCAGCGTTTCAATCTGCTGGTAATTCAAACAGTTGCCTCTACATCCCCGCCATGTGTAATGACGTAGTAAGAGGTCGAGGCAAAGCCATGAGAGATAGAGTCGTGTGTTTGCTGTTTGTTTTTGCGGTCACCTTGTGGCTGATTGGCTGTTCGCAATCAGGAACAAAGCCTGCAAGCCAACCCGGTGTCGAAGAAGCAGTGAGCACGGCGATTGAGGCCTACATCTACGGCTATCCGCTCGTGACCATGGACATGACGCGAAAGCAGATCACTAACGTGGCAACGTCCGCTGGTTCGCGCGGGCCGATGGGGCAGTTGATTAAGCTCAGAAACTACCCAGCAGTGGACGACCATGCCGTGACCGCTCCCAACGCGGATACGCTCTACACGACGGTTTGGTTGGATGTCTCGAAAGAACCGTGGGTCTTCAGCATTCCCGATGTGGGAGACCGCTATTACTTGATGCCGATGCTGGACGGCTGGACGGACGTCTTCCAGGTCCCCGGCAAACGCACGACGGGGGGCAAGGCGCAGCAGTACGCCATCACGGGGCCGGGATGGTCTGGGAATCTTCCTGCGGGAGTCACGGAATACAAATCGCCCACAGCACTGGTCTGGATTCTCGGTCGGATTTACTGCACCGGGACGCCGGATGACTATGCGAAGGTGCACGCACTCCAGGACAAGTTCTCAGTTGTACCTCTCAGCTATTACGGAAAGCCTTACACTCCGTTGCCGGGGGAGGTAGATGCCAATTTCGACATGAAGACAGCGGTGCGGGACCAGGTGGATGCCATGGGGGTCAACGAATACTTCAATTATCTGGCGAAGCTGATGAAGACCAACCCACCCGCCCCCGAAGATGCCCCGATGGTTTCAAGAATGGCAAAAATCGGTCTGGTGCCCGGCCAGGATTTCGACCCCAGCAAGCTAGGCGTCTTCGACAAAGAGGCCATCAAGGCCGTGCCGAAGCTGGCTCAAGTGAAGATCATAGAGTACCTCAAGAAAGCAGGAGAGCCAGTCAACGGCTGGATGTTCACCACCAAGACGGGGTTGTACGGCACGGACTACATCCAGCGTGCACTGATTACCGCTATCGGCCTCGGTGCCAACCGTCCGCAGGATGCGGTCTATCCCACAGGCGAGAAGGATGCTGATGGGAAGGCGTTCGACGGTGTTTCCAAAAAATATGTCATGCACCTTGCCAAGGGCCAGATGCCGCCAGCAAAGGCCTTTTGGTCCCTGACCATGTATGACGCGTCTTACTTTTTCGTGCCGAATCCGCTCAAGCGCTACACCTTAAGCTCGCGCAACAAGTTTGTTACCAATGCGGATGGTTCCGTGGACCTATACCTCCAGGCCGATTCTCCAGGGACAGCCAAGGAAGCCAACTGGTTGCCTGCTCCCAAGGCTAAGTTCATTCCCATGTTCCGGCTTTACTGGCCGAGCGAAACTCCGCCTTCGATCATCGACGGCACATGGAAGCCCCCAGCCATCAAAGTTGCTCCTTAAAACAAATTGCGGGCCGCTGGAAAGATTCCCTCGGCCCGCCCAACGGTCGATTACAAATTTGCTGACCTTGGACGCGTGCATAGCGGTGAATGGATAAAAAGCAACAAGCCCAAGGTCGTTTGTGATAAATCCCCTTATCGTAAGTAACCGACATTTGTACCACATCCGGTGCAGAATCGCGACTTACGATAAACCCTGTTTACAACAACTATCGCTCAAGTAAGAGATCTGGGGTTAGATGTTGATGGTTCCTTGTAGATAAAGCTTCGCTTCACCAGCGATCTTTACGCGGTCGCCAACTAGCGTGCACCACATTGTGGCGCCACGAGAACTGAGTTGCTGCACTCGAAATGTTTGCTTGCCAGTGCGGCCGGCCCAATATGGGACGAGTGCGCACTGGATTGATCCAGTGGCAGGATCTTCGTCGATCCCCTCGGACGGAGCGAAAAACCTGCATACGTAATCGACATCATTCTCGCCAGGAGCCGTAATAATTGCTCCGCCCGATCTGCCCATATCAATTTTGGCCAACGCAGCAATATCGGGCTTGAGCTTTTTCACTATCTCGGCGTGGTTGACGACAATGAGAAAGTCACGAGGTTCGCGCAGTGCCTCTGCCGTCTCCAAACCCAGGGCGGGCAGCAGCTCCGTTGGTATTTCGCATGGAACCGCCGGCCTGGCCGGAAAATCCATTTCAAAGCGCTTGTGATCACGATTGACCGTTAACAAGCCGCTGACTGTATGGAAGCGAACCGGCCAGGTGTCATGTCCCCGCAACGAGAGTGCATAGGCAGAAGCCAACGTTGCATGACCGCACAGGTCATCCTCCACTACTGGTGTGAACCAACGGAGGTCGAAATCGCCATCAGCGCGGGCAACCACAAAAGCTGTTTCGCTGTGGCGGTTCTCGGCTGCGATTTTTTGCATGACATCATTCTCGGGAAATGCGGGAACGAGGCATACACCAGCGGGATTGCCTGCGAACAGTTCGCTCGCGAACGAATCGATCTGGTAATACCAAATGGACATGCTCACCAAAGAATCAGAGCTAAAAGATGCTTACTGGCACGAATGGTCGGCAAACCGGAAACTATGCGGTAATGTCGAAAAATCCCCTTAGCACTAACTGGACCGCTCCAGCCGCGACCAAGTAAACGGGGCTGCATGCTTCGCACCTGTCGGCCATCTTGAACCCACTTCAGGTGTTCAAAATGCGTGTAAGTCCCGAAGACAACGCCGAATAGCGCTGCCGTAATCATTCTGATGGTCAGATGGCGCTTCATGTCCCATTCCATACGCTTGGTCGTACGCGCAATTTTATCTTTGGCTGCGGTTGTTGGCGATAAATCCCCTTATCGTAAGGAACCGCCCCTGCCCACCGTGCCGCAGCAGGGGCAGCCCCTACGCACGCCGCCACTGGGCCTTTCCGGGCCGAGGGCCGGACGTGTTGAAACAGGCCCGCGTACCTTCCGCGTACCTCCGATTTACGGTTTTAGCGGTTCTAGCGTTTTAGGCGGGTTGAAAATAAAGGAAGTTACAGTCGCTCAATCGTGGGCGGCGTTTCGATTCCCCCTCCCGGCAGCAGCCTTCCATTAGCTGATGCTTCAACAACTTGGCGCAGTTGCCCAAGGAGCGCTTGCACCTGACCGCTTTAATGATGTATTCGCGCTTAGGTTACTCCTATTACGCCTTCTTCCAGCTGACTTCGCCGCAGCGTGGGAGATCTCCTTTAATCCAGATGTCTTGCAACACGCTCAAGAACTACTGCGTAACGCTTGCGGTAAGTGCTTTCTCCCGCCCTTACAAATCTTTACCCCAGCTTGACGCTTTCTTTACGCGTGGCGGCCGGCCCTCGGGTTCGGAACTAGTAGAGGCAATAACACCATGAAGATTCCGAAGAACAAGTGGATGATCGCAGCGGCGGTGGTGCTGGCGGCGGTGGTGTTTGCCGCGTTTACGGTGGGTCGTGGCAGTCAGCAGCAGTTTTTTACCGCCAAAGTGGAACGCGGAAGCATCCACGACACCGTGCAGGCGACCGGGACCATCAATGCGGTGACCTCGGTGCAGGTGGGCTCGCAGGTATCCGGCACAATCTCCAAGCTGTATGCCGACTTCAACTCCAAGGTGAAGAACGGGGAA
>DASPRM010000137.1 GCA_035624455.1 Terriglobales bacterium | reverse complement strand
GCTGACCACCTGCTGAAAGACAGTGGCTGCGTTTTTCAGAGTCTCCTCGTCTTTTTCTTTGCTCGCGCCCCAGGAGAGCGAAGCCAGGGAGATGACGATCGAAACCGCCAGGAACCCGAATAGAGCAGGTATGGCAATCGATTTCGCCGATTTTGTGAAGAGTGGAGTCAGCATGGTGTTTGACCTCCTTCGGGTCGGAAAAAGTGAATTTGCCACTACTTGAGAATAGGCCGAGACGATCAGTTTGGACGCTGGATGTTTGACCGGAACGCGGAACTTCAGGAAAGCGCAGTCGGGAGAATTGCACAACTAATCGCGCGTGGCAAGCGTGGGTTGCAACTGAAGAAATCAGTGAGGGGCTTATTTTCCTGTTGGGAAAATGAAACGGTTCGGGCGCTATTTGGTGCGGGGCGATGCGGATATGGTCGGCCATTGTTTGGGATTGAGTTCGATGAAACGGGCGAGGGCTCGAATATCCGGGCGCTTGCCGATGGTGAGAGAATCCAGCGCGCCGTTGGTGGCCAGAGTCGCATAGCCGTGCACCAGCGACCAGCAGGCAATCGCCAACTGGAAACTGTCAGTCGTCTCTAAAGGCAAGCCAGCGGCGTCTGCCGCCCCTCGCAGCAGTTCGAGGAATGCCTCCTTGGCAGCGCTGCCGAGGGAACTGTTTTTCGAAAGCCTGGCCATCGCTCGCCCAAACATCACTTGCAGCAGCGCCGGTTTGGCGATGCCAAACCCTACGTACTGCCTGGCCATTTCGATGAACCGGGCTTGCGGGTCGCGTTCCGCAATGCTCTGGAATCGTTGACTGAGTTCGCGAAACCCTTCTTCCGCAAGCGCGCCCAGAAGAGCGTCTTTGTTCTGGAAATGCCGATAGAGAGCGTTGGCGGTCACGCCCACGCTGCGGGCAATGGCGCGCAGCGTCACGGCGTCGGCTCCTTTGCGCGCCAGAATGCGGCGGGCCTCAGTTAAGGCTGCCGCGCGCAAAGCTCCGTGATGGTAGGCCTGCAGGGCGGGGCGCCGGCGTCTTTGGTCCGAGGAATTCATCCCGGGAATTTATGCCTATACATACAGGCATTATGCTGACTCATGAATGTATACGGAGTATACATCAAGCCTGGGGTCCAGCAGGTGCTCCGTGCTATCTCCCCGGGCGAAGGCTTCTAACGCCTTCATCTACCTTGCCTATGCTGGGGCGGTGGTGCTGGCCACGGGCTTGGGGGTGCTGGGCGTTGGGCTGTTGCGAGCGCGGGGTGGTTAGAGTAGCGGCGTCGGGTTCGCGAGACTCAGGTCGGAAGGTGTGTGCCGTCCCTTGGACATCTTCTTCTGCTTTCAATCCCCGGCACTGATGTGCCGGGCTATGCTCTGCTGCCCCCTGTGCGGCTGGAATGCCTACCCAGGTTAGCGCCGAACTGCGGGGCGCGAACCTGGGGCACCCATGCAATGGAAAAGCCCCACTCAAGCCAACAGAAGGCTTGAGTGGGCCACGAGCCCGACGAACTGGAGTAGACTTGCGGACAACGCGCTACACTCGCCTGCCGACTTCGTCCCCAGCCTGGCTTGCGGAAAACTTTTTCGCTTGCCAGAGTGGTTTTCCCAGGCCCGGGGTTAGAACCGGGCAAGCTTCTGGCGAAAAAGCTGATTCACCGATAGACCACGCAAATCGGGAACCCCGCGCACCTGAGCGCCCTTGCGGCTCGGGTTAGCCCGCCAGCCTCAACCGGGCGCGCGATCGACATCCCGGGAAAGGCTGGTCGGGCAATGCGAGCAAGATTCATGGTGCTGCTGTCCCTGTTTTCCGTCCTTCACTTGCTGGGACAGGTTAGTCCCGGGACTTCCAATCCAGGCAATGCTCCGGCGCAAGTGACGCAGGCTCCGGCGGTGAACGCAGTGCTGGACCGCATCATCCAACGGGAAAATGAACTCGGCGCCAACCTGCGAAAGTTCACGCCTTTGGTCGAGACCTACGTACAGTATCTGCAGCCGGATGGGGAGCTGGGGTTTGTCCCCAAGAACGATCGCTATTTCCTGGGTCAACTCAATTTAAGTGACAAAGTGAGGGAGAAGACGTTCGCGGACGCGCAGCACAAAGGGGCATTCAAGGGAACGCTAGATTCGTTGACGGGATTCTTCAGCTTGCTGGGGGTGAAGCTCGACCGGCGCGGCTTTCTTTATTCCGCGCTGGTAGACGACGGCAACTTCAACGCTCAGAACTATGATTTCGAGTACATCCACCGCGAGTTTCTGGGTGAGGTGCGGTGTCTGGTGTTCAACGTCGTTCCCAGCAAACGCGGGCGCGGGGTGCGGTTTCTGGGGCGCATTTGGGTCGAGGACCAGGATTACAGCATCGTGCGCTTCAATGGCGTGCGCACACCCAGCACCGCGACCAACCGGTATCTCCATTTCGACAGCTGGCGGGCACAAGCGGCGCCGGGAATGTGGCTTCCGGCGATGGTTTACGTCGAAGAGTCGGAGCTGAAGTTCGGCATGGTGCATGCCGTCCATCTCAAGGGCCAGACACGCTTCTGGGGATACCAACCAACGCACGGCATGCGCACCGATGAGTTGACCAACATCACGGTGGAGGACGCGACCGAGAACGTGAAGGACCAGACCCAGGCGCCAGGGGATATGTCACCGATCCAGGCGACGCGTGCCTGGCAGCAGCAGGCGGGAGACACGGTTCTGGAGAAGCTGCAACGCGCGCAATTGTTGGCTCCGCCGGGAGAGGTTGACAAAGTTCTTGAGACAGTTGTCAAGAACCTGATCATCACCAACCATCTGGACACGCTGACCGACGTGCACTGCCGCGTGCTGCTTACCACACCGCTGGAGTCGTTTACCGCCGGAAACACGATCGTGGTCAGCCGCGGGCTGCTGGACGTTCTTCCGGATGAGGCCAGCCTGGCGGCAGTGCTGGCTCACGAACTTGCACATATCGCTCTCGGGCATCGCATCGACGAGCAATATGCGTTTGCCGACCGAGCCTTTTTTCCTGACCAGGAGGTATTCCGCAGATTGGCTGTCGCCCACACGAATGCTGAAGAAGAGGCGGCTGATCAGAAAGCGCTTGAGTATTTGAAGAATTCACCCTATGCGGACAAGATGCCGAGCGTGGGATTATTTTTAAAAACGGTGTCGCTGCGTTCGGCGACGCTTCCGAACCTCATCAATCCACACTTAGGAAATCGATTTGCCATGCGCGACGGCGTGACGCGCATGAATGAACTGGCGGCGGCGGCTCCGCAGCTCGATATGCGTAAGATCGAGCAGGTGACAGCTCTGCCGATCGGAGGGCGCATCAACGTCGACCCCTGGGACGGGAGTGTGCAGCTGATGAAAGCCAACCCGATCGCGCCGCTTTCAGCGCGGGAGAAAATGCCGCTGGAAATCACACCGCTCTCGCCGTATTTGACGCGCGTGAAGGTCGAAGCCTCGGCGCAGGCGAGCAAGTCAGCGCCCGCACCTGAAGCGCCTGCTGGTGTCAAGGTCGAAGCGAATACGGAAAGAGAGACGCCGGCACGGTAGGCTCGATGCTAGCCATTCCACGTTAGCCCTGAGATACATGGCGGGGACCTGGGGCACCATAGGTCGAAGAACTACCCCACCCTAGCCAAAGGACGGCTAGAGTGGGGCACCCTCAAGTTCCTTTCTGCACCCCGGCTTCGAAGCGGGTGCCTGGGCTAGGATTGGTTCATGGATACCCAGGTCGGCGCCGGCAATTCAGTTCTCCCAAAGGAAGTTGTTGCAACCAGCAAATCTGTGTGGTCCAGTGATCTCGCGGTTTTAGGGTATCTGGCCGCAGGAACTGTGGTCGTCCATCTCTTGACGGGGGGGCGATACGGGTTTCACCGCGACGAGTTAGCTACGCTCGACGACGCACGTCACCTGGCTTGGGGTTACGTGGCGTATCCTCCAGTGACCCCATTCTTCGCTCGACTGTCGCTCGTGGTGTTTGGAACTTCGCTCGCGGGTTTCCGAGTGTTTGCAGCTCTGGCACAAGCGCTGGCCGTACTTCTCACCGGGCTCATGGCGCGCGAGTTGGGAGGGCGGCGAGGGGCTCAGTTGGTGGCTGCCGTGGCCGCCACGCCGTTCTGCCTGGGCGCGGGCGCCCTAATGCAATACGTCTCCTTCGACTACTTGTGTTGGGTGCTGGTGGCATATTTTGTGCTTCGTCTCCTCAGGTCTGATGATCCGCGCTGGTGGCTGGCGATCGGGAGCGCCATCGGATTGGGCATGATGTCGAAGTACACCATGGTCTTTCTGGTGGCGGGATTAGTCGTGGGCGTGGTGATTACGGATGCCCGCCGGTACCTCACCAGCAAGTGGCTCTGGTGTGGTGTGGCTCTGTCGTTACTGATATTTCTGCCCAATCTCATCTGGCAGGCGCAACACCATTTCATATCTCTGGAGTTCCTGCGGCATATTCACGCGCGGGATGTGCGCATTGGACGCACAAAGAATTTCCTACCCCGTCAATTAGAGCTGACGATGTTTGGATTTCCGCTGGCGATGGCGGGTATTTATTACTACCTGCTGTCGAAATTGGGGAAGCGCTTCCGCGTACTTGGCTGGATGTATTTAGTGCCGCTGATTCTTTTTGTCATCGCCAAAGGCCGATGGTACTACCTGGGCGCGGGTTATCCGATGTTGTATGCGGCCGGCAGTGTATGGGGCGAGCAGTGGCTGGAATCGCTGCGACCGGGCTGGGCGAGGGCAATTCGGGCGGTCGCGTGGACTCTGCTGGTGGCCGATGTTTTGGTGGTCGCTGCGACAGCCCTGCCGATCGCGCCGATTCAGTCTGGCTGGTGGAAACTTGCCGTCAGGATTCAAGGAGACCTCCGCGAAGAGATCGGCTGGCGGGAACTGGTTGAGACTGCGGCCAAGATCCGCGATTCGCTGCCGGAAGAGGATCGCACACGCTTGGGCATCCTCGCGGGTAATTATGGAGAGGCTGGAGCTATCAATCTTTATGGGCCGCAGTACGGGTTGCCGACCGCAATCAGCGGAATAAATTCCTTTTGGGAGCGTGGTTACGGCGATCCTCCACCGGAGACATTGATCGTGATTGGTATATCGGGGCGCTTCCTCGACCGGAATTTCACGCACTGTGAGCTTGTCGGCCACACATGGAACCGTTACGGAGTAAGGAATGAGGAGACCGAGGAGCATCCCGATATTTTTGTTTGTCGTGGGCTGCGCAAGAGCTGGCCTGAGTTCTGGAAGGATTTTCGCTACTACGGATGATTGGAGTCTTTCGGCGATCAGCGGTCAGCCATCGGGAGTCACCTGTGCCGGGCGCAGTCCGGGAATTCACACCGCAAGAAAAAAGCCGCTCGGAGAAGAGCGGCTGCTGTTAATCGAGATTTCTTGAGAAGGGCCAGTCAACTGGCGAGGCTGATTATCCAAGGATTTCTGCCATCGCTTGCGAATTTTCGATCCACCGAAAATTCCGATGGCGCCCGTGCCCAGCAGAAGTAGCGCTGAGGGCTCAGGGGCGGATGCTACTGGCGGGGCGGAGGTGACCGGTCCGACTGAACAGGGGGTGCTCGGGCCGGAAATCTTGCCGCCGGGCAGCAGGGCATCAGCGGTACAGGTGAAGCCTGTGCCCTGACTGTTAGCTATTGCCATGAGCGAGTCGATCTGGATCCGTGGATCCAGGGCGGAGGTGCAGAACTTCAACTGCACGAAGATGAGGTTCGGGCTAGAGCTGATGGAGTTGGTGTTGTCAATTGCCGCACTGCAGGGGTTGTTGAGGACGGTCACCTTTCCGAACGGCATCATTTGCGTCGCCTTCGGATTATTCACCGTGAACTCGAATGAAGCAGCCGGCATGGTATTGGCAATTGGGCTAAAGGTGATTTCAAACTGCATCGGGTCGGCGTAAGCTGCAGGGGTAATTGCCAGGCAGCCGGCCAATGCGATCAGCGTGATCAGAGAGAGCGAACGAGCAAAGGTGGCCTGGGAGAGACGAAAGCCGCGCATGGCTTACTCCTTAACAGATGGGCCCAGACTTAAAGCGACGCTTCAGATGTGCTCTGGATGAACGAGGTTGCTCGTTGCGCGCACTCCTCCCCGAGAAAACGTAATAATTCTGAGAAAGCGACTGCGGTGCCAAGTTAGGCTAGAGGTTCTACTCGAATCCTACTTTGATGGCTGTGATTTTCTGCTCAATTCCATAGACAGGAACTGCTGCGCGTGGCGCAAACTGGGGTCTTCTGGCCGACATTGCGAACACAGTTCTACGAGTTGGGTGTAGTAGCTTTTGGCAAGTTCAGGCTGGTTCGCAGATTCAGCGGCTTGGGCTGCACCGTAAACTGCGTGGAAGCGTCTGGGGGCTGATTTCAGCGAGGTCTGATATTCGGTGAGCGCCAGAGTAGGCTGTTGGGTCTCCATCAGCAGGTCTGCCAGCAGCTCGCGCGCCGGAACCACGGAACCAGGTGTGATGGGGTTCTTTTCCATGGCATCTTCCATCTCGGCGGCGGAGCGCATTAGTTTCAGCGCCTCATCGTGACGGCCTTGCGCGTGTGCGAGCCAGGCGGCTGCTTCGCGGCGCTGGATTTCTGCCTGTCCGGCCCAATACTGGGCGTCGGGATTTGAGCTGGCATCGAGCATGTTTTTCAGGAGTTGAATCTGTTCGAGGTCCGCCTGAGCCGCGGCGAGATCTCCAAGACGGGAGGCGCCCAGCGCGCGCCCCCACCAGGTGATGGCCCCGGCGGCCGGCCCAATATTAGGGCGAGAGGTCAGGCAAGCCGCGCCCGCCCATCGCTGCCGTTCAATGCTGAAGCGTGCCGGAATGGCGGCGAGGGCATAGCCGGCCACAAGGCCTGCCGGTTTGACATCGGTTATCGCGCTGGTCTCCTCCACGACCCGACGAGATTCGTCTTCCTGGCCGGTTTGCAGGTAGGAATAGACCAGATAATCCATGGCATGCAGGCGCTGATCCCAGACGCCATCCATGTGCGATCTGATTTCGTAATCGCGGGCAGCAGAGGCGGAGGCTAGATTCGACGCGATGGCTTCCTGCCACAGTCCCAGCCGCACGAAGATGTGCGAAGGCATGTGCTGGGCGTGTGGAACGTTGGGTGCGATCTTAGCGTAGGCGCGGGCCGCCGGCAGGGCACGCTCGGCGAGCACCGGATTGTCATAGCTGTGGATGATGTAGTGCGCTGCGCCGGGATGATTGGGCTGCTCGACAAAGACCTTCTCCAGAATCTCGCCCGCCTTGCGCTGGTTGGTGTAAGTCTTGTCGGTCGGCAGGGCTGTGGCCACGAGCGCGAGGGCATAGAAGATGGAGGCTTCCCGATCATTGGCGTAGCGCTGGGCGAGTTGCTGCATTGCCTTTTCGTATGCCAGGGAACGCGTGCGGTGGTCGACTTTGTCGTAATCCTTATAGAAGACAGCAATCGCAGCGATATAGTCACGTTCGCGGTCGGACTTGGCAGGGGGCGACTGTGCTTTTGCGACTGCAGTCTGGCCCTTCTGCAGGGACTCGGCATCGGGCGCGGGCCAGAGCGGATGCCACAGGCTCATGGCGACACCCCACCAGGCCATGCTGCAGCTGGGATCGGTCTCCGCAATGGATTGAAATGCCTTACTCGCTTCCTCGTACCAGAAGGAATGGAGCATGGCAACGCTGCGCTCAAATTGCGCTTGCACAGCGGGAGAACAGGAGGTCGGGAAATGAACCGTGCCGACTTGCCCCAGATCGCCGAAATGCGCGTGCTCGTGCTGTTCCTGGGCGCGGGAAAGAAGGCAGAACAGAGACAGTGAGAGGACGAGAATGAGCCCGGAGCGAAAACACATGGTGCACCTCCGCCTGCCTTGAAACGCGGTGCGCGTTGTGGGGCTCATCATACCGAAAAATCAGTCCGCAAGTTGGTTTGACGCAAGTGTGGCAGTGGCTTAACATGCGCGCACCGTGAACACAGTTGGCGTGGGTACCGACATCGCCCATTACCGGGTGCTGGAGAGGCTAGGCGGCGGTGGCATGGGGGTGGTTTACGAAGCTGAAGATAGCCGGCTGAGGCGCCATGTCGCCCTCAAGTTTCTTCCGGAAGATCTGGCCCAGGATCCGCAGGCCATCGAGCGCTTTCAGCGGGAAGCCCGGTCGGCGTCAGGTCTCAACCATCCGCATATTTGCACCATTTACGAAATCGGAGAATCCGGCGGCCTGCATTACATCGCCATGGAACTGCTTCAGGGCAAGACGCTGAAGCATTACCTGGAGAGCAAGCGACTCAAGATCGAGGAAGTGCTGGATCTGGCGATCCAGATAGCGGATGCCCTGGACGCTGCGCATTCGTCGGGCATCATTCACCGTGATATCAAACCGGCAAATATTTTTATTACCAATCGCGGGCAGGCGAAGATCCTGGATTTCGGGCTGGCCAAGCTGTCGCCACAGAATCGCTCAGCCGCCTCGAATTCCAGCGGAATCACGCTGGTGGAAGAGCATCATCTGACGACCCCTGGCACCGCCGTCGGCACCGTCGCGTACATGTCTCCAGAGCAGGTGCGGGGAGAGACCCTGGACGCGCGCAGCGATCTGTTCTCCTTCGGCCTGGTGCTGTACGAAATGGTGACGGGGAAGCAGGCATTCTCGGGCGCCACTTCGGGGGTAATTGTTGATTCCATTCTGAACCGAACCCCGGTCCCGCCGGCGCGGCTTAATCCGGAAACTCCGCCGCGGCTGGAAGAGATTCTGAACAAGACGCTGGAAAAGGATCCTGACCTGCGCTGCCAGTCGGCGGCGGAATTGCGGTCTGATTTGAAACGCCTGAAGCGCGACCTGGACTCCACGCGTCTGGCGAAAATCGTACCTCGGCCGGAAGGGGTTGGGACGGCAGAAGCGGAGTCGGGCGGGCTGAAAGTTAACCGAAAACGGCTCATCGGTGCGGCTGGACTGCTGGTGCTTATCGCCGCTGCGGTTTTTGCCGGAGCATGGCTGGGAGGCCGGCGATCGGATGGCGAGCACCCTGTTTATCACCAACTCACGTTTCGCCGCGGGACCATTCGCATGGCCCGCTTTGCCCCGGATGGCCAGACGGTGGTGTACAGCGCGGCCTGGGAGGGCGGTCCGGTGGAGCTGTTCTCCACGCGTCCTGAGAGTCCTCAATCCCGCGACCTGGAATTGCAGGGAGCGGAGATACAGTCGATCTCGTCCACTGGCGAGATGGCGGTGCTGCTGGGGAGCCGCCAGATACGTTCCTATATTCATGTAGGAACGCTGGCTCGTGTGCCGCTGTCAGGCGGCGGGCCGCGCGAGATCCTGAACGATGTGCAATGGGCGGACTGGGCTCCCGATGCCAAGAGCCTGGCGATTGTGCGTGATGTGGGTGGCCGCAACCGGCTGGAGTTTCCCATCGGCAAGGTGCTCTACGAGACGGGAGGCTGGATCAGCCACCCGAGGATTTCTCCCCAGGGCGATCGCGTCGCGTTTATCGATCACCCGCTGGAAGGGGACGATGGAGGATCGATCGCGGTCGTCGATCTGAGCGGCCAGAAAAAGAACCTGACTCCGGATTTCTATACAACGCAGGGGCTGGCATGGGCTCCCGAAGGTAATGCGATCTGGTTTACAGCCACCAGCTCGGAACTGGATAAGCTTCTTTATTCAGTGAATGCCTCGGGTGGACAGCCTCGATTACTTGATCGCGTGCCAGGCGACCTGATGCTGCAGGACATTCATCGCGATGGGCGGGTGTTGCTGGCGCGCGACAACTCCCGGCGCGGGCTGATTGGGTTACGCAACAGCGACGCTGCCGAACGCGACCTTTCCTGGTTTGACTGGTCGTATCCAGCGGATTTGTCGGTGGACGGCAAGCTGTTGCTGTTTCGCGAGGAGGGGGCAGGCGGCGGCATCAGCTACAGCGCGTACTTGCGGGCTACGGATGGTTCTCCTGCCGTGCGCCTTGGCGAGGGCCGCGCGTTCGCGCTTTCGCCTAATGCGGAGTGGGCGCTCTCCACGTCGAGCAATACGCCGACGCAACTGGTGTTGCTGCCTACGAAGGCGGGGGAACCGAAGCCGTATCCGGCAACCAATATTAATCATGTGCATGGCCGCTGGCTGCGTGATGGAGAGAGTTTTGTGATTTCCGGAAACGAGCCCGGTCATGGTGCCCGGCTTTACCTGCACACACGTGGCGCGGCAGCGCCAACCCCGATTTCGCCAGAAGGGGTAAACGCGCTGGCTTATGCGCTCTCGCCGAATGACAAACTAGTGGCTGCAGTCGGTCCTGATCAGAAGGGATACCTGTATCCGCTTCCAAGTGGGGATGCCCGGCCAATCCCCGGCTTCCAGCCGGGAGAGCTGCCGATCAGTTGGAGTGAAGATGGGCGCTATCTTTACGTCTACGGCACGGCGGAGATGCCGGCCAAGGTTTACCGCGTAGAAGTGGCAACGGGACAGCGCAGCCTGTGGAAGCAACTCAAGCCGGCCGATCCCGCAGGAGTGGAATTTATCGGACCGATCCTTTTGACGCCGGATGCCAAGACGTACGTATACGGTTATCGGCGGCAGCTCACGGATCTGTACCTGGTGCAGGGGCTGAAGTGATTGGGTGCGGGAGATTTTCACCCACCCTTCGCTGCGCTCAGGATGGGGCACCCAGCTGACAGGAAGACCCTTTCACGCTGGCAGCGAATATCAAACTGTCGCATGTAGGAATCATGCAGCCTCTAAATTCTCACGAGTACACATAAATTTTGCTGGCGTAGCGAAGGCCACAGGAATTTCTTGGGCGTGAAGAAGTTCATTCCAAGCACACCGATTCCACAACTCGAAACGCCAAGTGAAAGGCGAAGATAATGTACATGCAGACTGACCCAACAAGACCGTCGCCCAAGGCAGCTGAATATCAGTTTCTTCAGTTGTGGATACACAACGAGCTGACGAAAGTCCGCCATCATCACAATGCGGGATGGGCATCCATACGGCGTGGTAATCAGGTTTTCTCGGAGCAGGGGTTCAAATGTGAACGTCCTGACGGGCAGGTCTATTTCTTATTCCCTCCCTCGGTCGCAGTTGAGGAGGGTGATGAGATTGATTGGGGTGCGGCAAGCGGGCGTGCTGATAAATGGGTTGTCACTGACACGAATTGCGTTCGCGAGTACATCCGTTGTCAAGCCCGACGCCCTCGACCTGGCGAAGCACCTATCGAAGAATTGCTCCGCTCGTCGAGTCTAGCTGAAGCGGCGGAATATCTCGCGAACGCAAAACAGCGACTTGGTGAGAGTACTCCAGCGTCGTGGGGAGATTGCATTTCGAACTGCCGAAACGGATTGCAAGCCACGATCCGTCAATTAACAGGTGAGGGCCAGCTTTCAGCGGGAATAAAGAAACTCCGCGAGGTCTGTAATTTTGGTGATGGGGAATCCGAGTTTGTGGGTGCCCTTGAGAAGCTTCTAGCTGCATCGAGGGATTTGCTCTCTAAGTCCGGCGCCCACCCACCTCTGCCACGCAAGGACTTCGCAGTGTTTGCCTATGATCTAACCGTAGGCGTGCTTCGATTTATAGTTAGTAGTCGCTGATTCAGCGAGTTGATTAAAGTGTTAGGAGACCCCGTCTTCTCAGGCGATTCGGTTGTAAGCGTCGAAGGGTTGTACCTACGGTGCAGGACCTGGCAAACGCCTGCAATGCTGGATAACGAAACTCAGGACTATTGTGCGCTGCCAGCTCAGCAAGTGCGTCTTCTAATTGTTCAGTCTTGAACGTAGCCAACAGGTAGATGGCACGCGTTCTCCGCACGTATGATCGTTGCGTGGACTGGGCGATACTCATGAGTACCGCTACCGAATCCGGATCAGTGTGTCGGAGTGGGTTATTCCACGCGTAGCTGTATTTGTTGAGCGATTGCGGATTTGTGATGTCGGCATATGGCAGCGGACCCATGGGGCTCGGGTCAGCAGGGCTGAAGACATCGACTGGGCTCCCAGTGAATTCAGCCGCAGCTATGAAATCATATTCAGCTGTGTGCGGATTTTGGGGGGGCAGGTCACCGGACTTGTGCTCCCTCTACCAAGTGAACCTCCGCTGCCACCAGTCGAGACTCCATCAGATAGATCAAACCCGGTTCCCACCACCACTTCATGCCAGCCGTCGTTCCAATACCAACTTCCTTCCGCAACTGCAGGCTTGTTTATCAAACTCATCGCCGGTTGTGCCGAGGCTAGACTTGTTTCCATAATCGGTCAGCGGTATGCAGATGTATTCCCCGCTTCGGGTAACACCACAGAACGGTCGCGGGGCCAGCCCCATCGGATCAGTAGCGTTCGTTGGATTGTTGTTCACATATGCATATCGATTCCAGGTCTGGGGATTGCCGGGATCGACCGCCGCCATCCCCGCCGGGTCGGGCGTTCTATTCCCCGCCGTTGTTCCTTCGTTCGGGCGAAAGTGGCTTTATCAAATTTATGATGAGCATCGCTTCGAGAGGAAAAAGAACAAGCCATGCTAAGGCAGGGACAATTCCCTCTCGGGTAGTGACGTAATAAAATGTTGTATGGGCTAGCGCCCAAGTCGCAAACAAAACTGAAAAACGGGCATTCCGAAAGCATTTGCGGAGTCGCCAGGCTATCACGCCAAAAAAGGCAACATTGACCATCACAAAGTATTGCCACACCCTGCTGAGTCCAGTTCTCCCTAACAACCAGTCGGAGCCGAACATCGCGATAACAACTAGAATTCCCGCCGCGGTCAGCAGTAGTGAGTCTTGCCACTTCTTCATCGACGGTTCCTTCAGTTGATTCCCAGGATGGCTTTAATCGCTTCCTTTTCGGTAATGCATCCGCCGGACTCCCACGATTCCAGTTCGACCTTCAGGGCCGTAAACAGCTGTATGTCAAGGACTGCAAAACCTGCGTCTCCGGCAGCCGCTTCGCTGCCTGCCTCTTCTGCGAAGTCGAGTAAGGATTGCGCACGAGTGAGCAGACCCTTGAAGACGGTGGAACGGAACGGAACGGTCACCCTGCCAGCAGCGGCGGCAGCTGCTGCGAGTGTTGATCCCCTGGCTAGTGCGGCATTGAAATTGACGTCAGCCGCAGTCCGGGATACGCCCGCCACAGCTTGGAATGCTCCCTGTACAAGCGCCTTGAATCTGTCCAGTTGCTCAGAATCAACGGGAGGATTAAGAATAGCATTCGTAAAGACCTGCAAACACGTTGGCCTAGGCTGTGATGGAGACATCGTAAACTTGTGGGGGATAATGCCGGTGCTCGCATTACCGGCGGGATTTCCCCGAGTTGGCTGTCCAGATTGACGGGGGAAACTGGAACCGCAAAACATACTGAATATACTGCAGCCGTTGTAACCGATCAGGTCGAGGATCGGATCAGGTCCTGGAGGCATTGGCTCTGTAACGCAAATAGAATCGCTTGGCAAGCAATCCCGCAATCCTAACGGGTCAATGAAATTGGTTGGATTGTTGTTCACATAGGCATAGCGGTTCCAGGTCTGGGGATTGCCGGGATCGACCGCCGCCATGCCCGCCGGGTCGGGCGTCATCCAGCGGCCCAAGTAAGAGGAGTACTGTCGATACCAGGTGTGATCGAGCCCTGTGTTGCTTCCTGCTCCCGCCGTCTCAGCA
>DASPRM010000136.1 GCA_035624455.1 Terriglobales bacterium | reverse complement strand
ATCACCGGCGTGATTGTGATCCTGACGGTGCTGCTGAACTTCGTCATCCCCAAATTTGAGGCCTTGTTCGCCGATTTCGGGGCCCAGCTACCCAAGATCACGGTATTTACGCTGACCGTCGGCAGCATGATCCGGAACTATTTCCTGATCCTCATTCCTGTGATCGCGGTGGCGGCGTTTTTGGTGTGGCAGTGGAGCAAGTCGGAGAGCGGCTCGCAACGGCTGGATCGCATCCGACTGGCGCTGCCCCTGGTCGGGCCCATCTGGCTGAAGTACCAGATCGGCATGTTCTCGCGCATGCTCTCCACGCTGCTGGCGGGCGGCATTCCTCTGATGCCAGCGCTGCAGACGGCCGCCGATTCTATGCAAAGCCGGCTGATCTCAAAGGCAACCCTGGTGGCGGCGGAAAAGGTGCGCGAAGGCAGCCCCCTGGCGCGCAGCCTGGAGGATGCCGGGGTCTTCCCCGTCCTGGCGGTGGAGATGATCGAGGTAGGCGAGTCCACGGGCGCTCTGCCGGCGATGCTGACCTCGGTGGCCGAGTTCTACGAAGAAGACGTGCAGACTGCCCTGGTGGCCGCGCTGTCGCTGATCGAGCCGGTTATCTTGATCGTTATGGGCGCAATAGTGGCTTTCGTGCTGATATCGTTGTACCTTCCCATCTTCAGCCTGGGAGCGGGTGGCATCCGCCCCTCGTAGGGAGTTGGGGAGAGAATTCAGGAGTTCGATGGCTGGCAAGCCACCCTTGTTCGTGAACGGCAGCAGCGGCGGTCCGGTGGACCACGCGGCGGAAGAGACCCGCGCCAAGGACCTGGCGCGCCGCTATCGCTGCGAGTTCGTGGATCTGCGCAACTTCCACATCCACCACGAGCTGTTCCGCTCCGTTCCCGTGGACCTGATGTTCCGCCACAATTTCGTGCCGCTGGAGGAGCGGGACGGCAACATGGTCATTGCCATCGCCGACCTGCCGGGCAGCCCATGGATCGACGAGGTCGCACTGCTGCTGGGCAAGCGGCTGGTGACCAAGGTCGCCACGCTGTCGCAGATCTCCGACCTGCTGAAGAAGACGGAGCAGTCGCAGCGCGTGTTGGAGGAAGCCAGCGAGGGCTTCGCGCTCGACGTCATCAAGGAGGAGGAAGCGGCCGACGAGACCATTTCCATCGAGCGGCTGACGGCTGAAGGCGAAGCCAGCCCCATCATCCGCCTGGTGGACACCACCATCTTCACCGCCTTGCAGCGGCGGGCCAGCGACATCCACATCGAGTCGCGCGACGACTCCTCGGTCATCAAGTACCGCATCGACGGGGTGCTGCAGCAGGCCATGCCGCCCATCGGCCGGGAACACCATTCCACCATCATCAGCCGCATCAAGGTCATGAGCGAGCTGGACATCGCCGAGCGCCGGGTGCCCCAGGATGGGCGCTTCCGCGTGCGCTACAGCGGCCGCTCCATCGACTTCCGCGTTTCCATCATGCCTTCCATCCACGGCGAGAATGCCGTGCTGCGCGTGCTGGACAAGGAGTCGATGAGCGAGAAGTTCCGCAATCTCACCCTCGACGTGGTGGGCTTCAGCGACGACGACCTGCGCCGCTTCCGCCGCTACATCGCCGAACCCTACGGCATGGTACTGGTCACAGGACCGACCGGCAGCGGCAAGACCACCACCCTCTACGCCGGCCTCAACGAGATCAAGAGCGAGGAGGACAAGATCGTCACCATTGAGGATCCGGTCGAGTACCAGATCCGCGGGGTCACGCAGATCCCGGTGAATGAGAAGAAAGGCCTGACCTTCGCCCGCGGGCTGCGCTCCATCCTGCGCCACGACCCCGACAAGATCATGGTGGGCGAAATACGCGATACGGAGACGGCGCAGATCGCCATCCAGTCCGCGCTTACCGGCCACCTGGTGTTCACCACCGTGCACGCCAACAATGTGGTGGACGTGATCGGGCGCTTCCTCAACATGGGGGTGGAACCCTACAATTTTGTGTCCGCACTGAACTGCATCCTGGCTCAACGTCTGGTGCGTATCATCTGCGAACATTGCAAGAAGCGGGTTCACTATTCGCCAGAGGTTCTGGAGACCAGCGGCCTGGATCCTGCCGAGTGGATGGACGTTCCCATCTATGAGGGCCAGGGTTGCATCGAGTGCGCAGGAACGGGATATCGTGGCCGCACCGCGATTCACGAACTGCTGGATCTAAGTGACCGCGTGCGCGAAATGATTCTCGCCAAGAAGCCCACATCCGAGATTCGCCGCGTTGCCAAGGAAGAAGGTATGCACTTCCTTCGCGAATCGGCGCTCGCCAAGGTACGCGCTGGCATCACGACTCTCAAGGAGATCAATAAAGTCACCTTTATCGAGACGACAAGGTAACCATGGCGCGCAGTAGTCCAACCCGGGTAGGTCCGCGTATCGCTTGTGAGATTACCCCCGAGCGCGTGATCGCCGCCCGCGTTTCCCGCGACGGCAATAGCATCGAGACGTACGCGGTGCGCACCTTGGCGCACGGTGCGGTTGTGCCCAGCCTTACCGAAGCAAATCTGACGGATTCTGTTGCAGTCAAGCATTCCATTCGCGAGGCGATGGCAGCCGTCGGCGAGCGCTCGCACGACGTTGCCGCCATTCTGCCGGATGCCGCGGTGCGCATCGCCCTGCTTGACTTCGACAGCCTTCCTGAGAAAAAAGAAGAGCAAGAGGCTACCGTCCGCTTCCGCCTGAAAAAAACCCTTCCCTTTGACGTCGAGCATGCCGTGGTTTCCTACGACACCAGCCGCGTGAACGGCTCGCTGCGCGTCATGGCGGCGGTCGTGCTTTCCAGTGTGCTGGAGGAGTACGAGAGGCAATTCCGTGAACTCGGGTTTAGTCCCGGTGTAGTGCTTCCCTCCATGTTGGCGGCTCTCGGCAATGTCAGTGGCGAAGAGCCCACCATGGTGGTAAAGGTGGATACGGTTACCACCAGCATTGCCATTTCCGGCAACGGACAGGTTTTGCTCTTCCGTACTCTGGAAAACCCGCGGGGCAGCCTGCAGAGTGCCGAAGAGTTGGTCGAGGCCGTGCATCCCTCGCTGGTATTCTTTCAGGACACTTACGGGATGGCAGTGAGCCGCATACTGGTGGCGGGCCTGGTCTCGGCGGAACAACTGGCACCCGCATTGAATGAGCACACGGGCATCCGGGTTGATGATCTGGTGAGCTCTGGTTATGTGGGTTCTACCGGAAGTATCCCCAAATCGATTCTGGCAGGCGTAGTGGGGGCCCTGGTTTCCTGATGCATCTCAATATCAATCTCGCAAGCGAACCCTTCCTCGACGCACGCAGGTTCTTTACACGTTGGGCCGCGATTCTCGGGGCGCTCCTCATCGTTGCCGCTCTGTTTTGCACCGCCGCCGTAAATCGCTGGCGGTCCTATCGCCAGATCAGTGCGGACATCAACCGCGCTCACCAGCAACTGGCGCGGCTGGCAGCCGAAAAAGCTGAGGAGCAGCAGATTCTGAACCGCCCGGAGAATCGGGATGTGCGCGAGCGTTCCGCATTCATTAATGAGCTTATCCACCGCAAGCAGGTCTCCTGGACCAAGGTTTTTGTCGATCTGGAGCAGATCATGCCTCCCCATCTGCGGGTACTCGCTCTGAAACCTGAGGTCAAGGAAGACGAAATACGCATTGATATGCTGGTAGGTGGGGATTCGCGTGACCGTGCGACCGAGTTGGTGAGCCGCATGGAAAAGTCGCGAACCTTCCGCAATGCCTTCGTAGTTTCCGAATCCGACGAAGTCGGGGGCAGCACGGGAGGAGACGCAATTCGCTTTCAGATTTCCGCACAGTATGTGCCCCAGGACCAGTCGCCAGTGGATGCCGGAGGTGGTCAGTAGTGGCAAACGTTCGTGAGGCGCGGCGTAGAGTACAGATCGTGGCGGGCATCCTGCTCGGCGTAATTGTCGCCGCAGGCGCGGCGCTCGCCTATTTCTCGGTTCGCTCCGGACCAAGGCGCGATGCGGAATTTGACAGCCTGCGGGCTGAAGTTCGCAAGCGTATGGGGAGCGTCATTCCTCCTCAGCAGGTCGACAAATACATCCAGGATGCCCGCGCTCAGATTGATACCTTTTACCAGGACCGGATGCCGTCGCATACCTCATCGATCTTTGATCAGCTGGGCGCGCTGGCAAAGAAGAATAACGTTCGTTTGGGGCAGGCTCGATATGCCGTGGATGATGCGGAGATTCCCGGACTCAAGCGCGTAATCATCGAAGCGGCGCTGGCAGGAGACTATCCTCAGACGATGAAGTTCATCAATGCTCTGGAGCGCGACAAAACATTCTTTATCGTTGATGGTGTCGGGCTGGGCGGACAGGAGCAAGGGGCGAGTGGTGCGGGCCAGGTCCGGCTCACTATCAAGGTAGAGACCTATTTGCGAGGATAAGTGAAGATCGGGGTGGAAAATCGGAAGAAGGTCTGGGCAGCGACGATCCTGCTGGCGCTGGCACTGCTGATGTTTATCCGCATGCTGGTCAGTGATGCCAACACCAGTTCAGCGTCTACCCAGCTGCCTTCCAACCCGACCACCGCAGCGGCCCCTCGCCAGGCACGCCGGGCTCGTCGCCCCGAGCGCAAGCCCATGGTGCTCGCCGACAATCTCGATCCCCGGCTGCGCCTTGATCTGCTCAAAGAAAGCGAGAACACGACTTACGCCGGCAACGGACGAAACATATTCCGTGGCTACGAACTAGAGGAGATTCCTAAGCCGAACTTTCCTCCCAGGACCACTACTCCGACGCCCCCTCCAGTTATAGCTACCGGTCCGCCGCCACCGCCGCCCATCAATCTGAAATTTTTTGGTTTTGCCACTCAGAGCGGCGACAAGAGCGTCTTTCTGTCCGATGGTGACGTCGTATTTGTGGCCAAGGTTGGCGATATCGTGAACCGCCGTTATCGAGTGATGAAGATCAACGCCACCGATGTAGAAATTCTGGACGTTCTGAACAATCACCAGCAGACCATCCGTCTTCAACCAGGAGCGGGATCATGATGGCAGGCCATCGTAATCTCCACTCAAAAGCGAACGACAGCTCGAGCGTCCCAACTCCGTAATACGCATGCTTCGAGGCAACTTCCATCGTCGTCCTGCCGGCCACGCCAGAAGTGACGAGCGCGGTTACATACTGATGGTGCTCATGTTCATGATGGCAGCCCTGGTAATCGGGGCGTTAGCCGTGCTTCCGCGCTTCGTCCAACAGGGTCAGCGGGATCGTGAAGAAGAAATGGTCCATCGCGGGGTGCAGTATGCGCGCGCTATCAAGCGCTACTACAAAAAGTTCGGGCGTTACCCGCCTAATCTGCAGGCGCTGGAGGATAGCAATCATCTGCGCTTCCTCCGCAAACGCTATAAGGACCCCACGACTGAGGACGGCAACTGGCGGCTGGTTCGGTACGGGGAAGTGCAATTCAATCAAGCCGCCGCTCTGGCAGGAATAGCGGCTTCACAACTGGCGCTCGCAGGACAAGCGGGCGCAGGCCAAAATCCAGCTCAGTCGGCTTTCGGACAATCCCCGTTCGGCCAATCCTCGTTCGGTCAATCCGCCTTCGGTCAGAGCAGCACTTCGGGCTTTGGAGCATCCACCTTTGGCGGCTCTCCCATGGGCCAATCTTCCTTCGGGCAATCAATGTTCGGTCCATCAACTTTCGGGCAATCTTCCTTTGGGCAATCTTCCTTCGGGCAATCCTCCTTCGGGCAATCCTCTTTTGGCCAAAGCTCATTTGGGCAATCCTCTTTTGGGTCGGCCGGTCAATCCGCACTCGCACAGTTGACAGCGTTGGCGGCCACAGCTCAGACGCCCGCTCCTGCGCCGGGCCAGCTAGGTGTGACCACGACAGCCAGCGACTCAACTACTTCAGGATCATCTTTCGGCAACTCCCCTGCCGTGTTTGGCGGAGGAGCGATCATCGGAGTCGCCAGTCTCAGCGAGAAAGAATCGTTGAAGGTCTACGACGAGAAGAATCATTACAAAGACTGGAAGTTTGTTTACGATCCCACCTTTGATCGTGGACAAGTCAGCATTCTGATCACGGGTCCTTATAGCACGAAGATTCCGCCCATCTTTGCGTCTCAGGGCATCGGACAGCCCATCGGGCCTGGCGGCATCGGCACGCCTGCTGGTCAAAGCACTGGATCAACCCCGGGAAGTTTCGGCCAGAGCGGAAGCTCCGGGCAGACGGGCTTGGGAAATCCACTCACCCCCAATATGCCGCCAACTCAGCAGTAGCAGAGCAAAAGAAAAGCCCCGCTCGTAAGCGAGGCTGTCATTGATCTCTTCTCTGCTCTTTGGGGGACCTTCAGCCGATTACACGTTGAACGACGAACCGCAACCGCAGGTGCTCTTAACGTTGGGGTTCTCGAATTTAAACCCGGCTCCTTCCAGCGTCTCGACGTAATCCACGGTGGCGCCCTGCAGGTACATCATTGAGGTCGCATCGACAAAAACTTTCAGGCCATCGATTTCGAAGACCTTATCCATCATGCCGGCGCCATTGTCAAACGACATGGAATAGGAAAAACCTGAGCATCCCCCGCCGACCACACCTACCCGCAGGCCTGTTGGTACAGGGTTCTGTTGCGCCATAATTTCTTTTACCTTGGCCACCGCACTGGGCGTAAGGTTCACGGGATAGGTTTTAGTAGTAGCCGGATTGGCTGTCGTCGTTGCCATCTGATCTCCTTGGAACTGTTCCGATTATAGCAAAATTGCTTCCCGTCCTAGTTTGATTCCACGGACGGGTATAACTCTCAGCATCAAGCATTTAGATGACTTGCTAATGTCCGTGGTCGCAGGCCCAGGCGAACGCATGCTCATGGTGGATCTGAAAATCACGATTCTCCTCGGGCACAGCCCGGCTCGCACTAGCGAAAGTGTGAAAAGGAGCCACATCCGGCGGCAGAACTTGCCAAGCGGGTCTATAATCGGCACTGTAAGGCTCGCTATCCACACCGGCGGTCCTCGTCTATAAAATTGGGCCCTCGTTTCTGTGGGACCGGGTTTCGAACCGTACATTGCGAGGTGGCGCATGACGTCAACTCTCACCCTGCTGCTAATCGTGTGGGGCCTCCTCACGGCTGTGCTGGTTGTCCTCCTCATTTATCGCAGCACGCTGACCATGCAAGAAGACGATCAGCTTTTCCTGGATGAAGCTGAATCTCACATGCAGGCGGAACAGACGGAGATCCTTCGCAAGGTGAATAAGGTGAATCCGGCCGTGCGTCTGCTGGGCGCTGCCTCCGGGGTCCTGATCCTCGTGATTGCCGGAATGTGGGTCTGGGAGGGCCTCAGCCGCTCGCAGTAACACCCCGTGCGCGCGCAGCGAGCAGTGTTTCCCACACTCTTGCGTCTGTGTGTCGTCCCCACCGCACTACTATTCGAATCTGTTGCCCTGGGTCCTTACTCCTTAGTCAGTGTGTGACTGAGTAGCCATTGCGGCAATTCAGACTCGGCATAGGCTTTATCCCATGAGTCGTGCCCCACGCCCCAATACTCGGTCAACCTCACATTTCCGCCTGTTTTGCGGAGAGCGTATGCCATGTTGCGCGACTCACTCGGCAGCACTACAGGATCGCTCGAACCGTGAAAGATCCACACCGGTGTGGAACCGATTTTTTTGGCCAGATCTGCGTAGGGATCAGGGCCGAGCGCAATGGGTTGAGGATGCCCGCTAGGCGGAACTACACCGCCACAGATCGTAACCAGCGCCGCAAATTTTCCCGGGTTGCTGGCTGCAATGTACCAGGTCCCGTAGCCACCCATTGAGAGACCGGTCAAATACAATCGACTCGGGTCGCCGTGAAACTCTTTCATGGCGGCGTCCAGAGCGCTCAACGCTTCTCGTTGCATCTCGGGGTCAGTCCACCACTTCTCTTTGGGGCATTGCGGCATAACCACGACAAACGGGAATCTTTCCTCCTCCAGGCGAATGGCTGCTCCTAACCCTACTTGCGTCTGCCTCAGGCCGTCACTTCCCCGCTCTCCCGCGCCGTGGAGAAACAGGATCACGGGCCACGCCTTGTCACCCGTCCAATCCTGAGGGAGATAAACCTGGTAGCGATAAACCACGTCCCCTATGGTGAGGCTGCGATTTAAGAATCCAGTTTCCTGTGAGAGCGCGGAAGCGGACGAAGTAATCGAGACTACGACCGCAAAGACCCAAACGGCAATCAGCCTAGGCGACATTGTTCTAACTCGGAAGTGAAATAGCGAGCGGCGGCGATTTTAACCGACTCTGAGCCGGGGCGACGGCGACCCGTAAACCGACTAGCACGAGGTCGGCCTCGCAACCGCGCAAGTATCATAGTGTCCACCGAATCCCGATCAGGAGACATCTCATGTCGGACGTCGTCTATATTTCGGAAGTGAAGATCGAACGGGAAGCCGGGCCTCTGCGCATAGCCCATCTTCCGGGAGAGCCGCACCCGGTCGTGTTCAGTGTGCATGGCGCCATCGCGAAGCATTATGGAGTGGCGCCTGATCAACTGAAGGAATCCCATGCGGCGACACTCGATTACATCGTTGCCGCCCTGGGTGGCTGAATGCTGGGCACCTTTGGTGGCGCGCTGGAAGCGCGCAAAATCGACGCCAGTCACGGAAAGCTGATCGCCCACGTACGCGGCGAGGTGGAATCCGACGGCGGAGTCCTGGTCATCCGCCGCGTCTACGTCAAATTCCGCCTGCAGGCTCCGCCGGAAGCGCGCGACACGGTAGAGCGCGTCCACAGCATCTACGCGGACAAATGCCCGGTGTACCGCATACTGCGTCCTGCTATGGAGATCCAGTCGAGCTATGAGTTCGCGTGAGCGCAGCAAGCTGCTGCTGTGACGCCGTCTGGCTCACATCACCGGGGTGGGCGTGTTGCAATGGGATGATTGCTCAATGATCAGCTCGCGATCCAGCGGGCACAACGATGTGAATTCCATGCCGTATCGATGCCCTTTGCGGTTGCGCACCGTGGCCTCGATACGGATTTCCCGGTCACTCCGAGGCAGGAGCATCACCAGTCGTACGTGTTGACCGATTGAGAGCTCCAGTGGAATGGTGACCGCCATTCCACACTCACTGAGATCGCTGCCCCTGCCATGACAGACCGTGGTCAGGCCGCCGCTGCTCTTTATGCTCACCCGGGCACGGACATCGATTGTCCGCCGTGGCCAGCGCCGTCGTTCCACGCGTGTCACGTCCTCCCCGCCGCTTTCGACGGTAGGATCCGATTTCTGCATAAGCTTGACTCTGCGGCCAGCCTACACCTCAGTCCTAGCCCCCGCCAGGCACGAAGGTAACATCTCAAATCTCGCAGCACGCTTGTCTTTTCGAGCGCCTCGCATCCACACACATCGAGAAACTGCTACTCGCAAAAAAAAAGCGGGATGGGCCGAAGCCCATCCCTAAAAAGCGCAGCCAAGGCTGCGCAAACCGAACTGCCTTAGAAATTCAACTTCAATGCGAACTGGATGAAGCGTCTTTCGTTCGCCACACCGATCGCCGGGTTGACTCCCTTCTTGCCGACAATGGAGAAAGGAGTATCGATGCCGAAGTTGCCGGCATCGGCCTGCCCGCCAGATTGCACGTAGTAATTGGAGTGATTCAGCAGGTTGTAAAACTCGCCACGGAACTGCAGCTTGAAGCGCTCCGTAATCGGGAAATACTTCGCCGCCGAAAGATTGATGTTGTACCAGCCTGGGCCACGGAATGTGTTCCGCCTGGTCAGGTTTGCCGGGAAGTGGCAGTTCTGCCCGGTGGAAATCAGGTTGCCCGCCGAATTGGTCGTCATGTCGCAGGTCGGCAGCTCACCCGATCCGGTTAACGGATCGGCATAGGTAAGCGATCCCGGCAGGTTCAGGTAATTGAACGTGTTTGGACCGACAGGACTTGCCGTGCTGGTACTGCCTGACAATCCGAATGCCCCATCCGGAAGGTAGCGTCCAACCACCGTATCCCGGGGATTGAAGGCATTGCTATCGAACACCGTGAAGGGCTGGCCCGTGTGTGCGGTGATGATCGGCGCCAACTCCCAGCCGTCCAGAGCCTGCTTCGCGATGCCATGCATTCCCTTGGCATACGGAAGCGTCCAGACCGCGCTCAAGGCGATGCGGTGACGTGTGTCGAAGTCCGCACTACCCTTGTCCAGGGCGGGGTTGAACGGATCCAGCAAGCCGAGGTTCACCGTTTGTGGCGTCTCGCTGAAGGTTGAGCTCAAATTGTCGATAGCATGCGAATAGGTGTAGTTGACGGTGATATCCAGTCCCTGGTGGAACAGGTTGCTGGACACAAAGCGCGTGTTCAACGCGTTGTAATAAGAGAAGCCGTTGGCACCGCGCGTATTCAGGTTTCCGTACTGGCGATTGAGGCGGTCGTTAGGATTGACTGTGGGATCGGTGCCCTCGTAGACCACCCCAAACCCGGCTTGATTGAGGTTCTCGATCGAGTAGAGGTGAATGCCACGCGCACCGCTGTATTCCAGGGCAACGAGCGAGTGACCAAGAACTTGCCGCTGCAACGACAGGTTCCACATTTCCGTGTAAGCGGTCGGCACGTCCTCGCGGACGTAGCGCAGGCTTGGAGGCGGCAACACAGCCGTCCCAGTTCCGCTGAAGGGCCCTAGATTGCTCGCAGTGATCGGTCCAGCGGGCGTGAAGGTGGAGTTGAACTGCGCCGGAGGGTTCTGGATCACGTTGAACGTGACATTGCCAAAATTGCGTTCATAGGCGATGCCGTAGCCCCCACGAAGAGAGGTCTTGCCGTCTCCGAAGACGTCCCAAGCGAAGCCGAGCCGAGGAGCAAAGTTATGGTACTGCGGATTCCATAGGCCACCGACCGGACTGGCTGGACTGTTCGGCGTAGCTGCCACCGTAAAGACCTGGCCGTTGCGCAGCTGATCGAACAGAGTCGACCCGCTGCCAAGAACAAAGTTGGAGTCGAGGCGCGGATCTTTGTTGTGCTGCACTCCGTAGTATTCCCAGCGCAGACCCAGGTTCAACGTCAACCGCGGAGCGACTTTCCAGTTGTCCTGCGCGTAAAACGCCATGTCGTTATAGCGGTTGCTGCGCGAAAACGATGGCTGCGTCACCGGCAGATTAACCGTGCAAGCTGGAGTCGCTATAACACTGCCGGTCACGTCGCGAGCGCATGGGAACTTACCCTGCGGATCAATGACCACTTGGAAAATCCCTGCCTGGCCTGCGAGAAATTGCTCCAGGTCGGCAGCGACCCCGGATCCATTCAGTCCTTCGACGGCGTTCTCGAAGGCACCGAACGCGCGGTTATCGCGCGTATACAGATACTCGCCACCAAAGTGGAATTCGTGCTTGGCCTTGGTCCAGGTGAAAGCGTGGGAGATTTCAAATACGTTCTGCGGCCCGCCAAATGGGATGGCGAGTCCAGGTGTTGTCGCGGCGTAGCCGGGCAGGCTGATAAAGTTGCCCTGTACCCGGACCCCCGAAACGGAACTGAAATACAACGTCGGTTGAACCGGCTGCTGCCCTAAGGGCAGTTGGACGTTGAGGCGGTTAAACAGCACTTTCGTGTCGCTCACCAGGCGCGGACTCCAGACGTGGGTCAGCGAGTATAAAAAATTGTTGTTGAAGTTCGTCTGACCGGTGTCAAAGCCGGCATAGGGACTATTGTTGACGAACCCAGCGAACTCGTTCTGATTGAACAGCGCATAACGACCGAACATCGTGGTCTTGTCGGAGAGCTGAAAATCCACGCGGTTGACGGTGCTGTAATTGTTCTGGGGTGCGCCTCCGCCGGAGTCCGAAGGGACGGCGTAGCTGACCACGTCAAACACCGGCGCATTTCCATATGCCGCCAGAAGAGGCGTGGCAGGAGTTGCCGGAGCGCCGGCATCGGCCGCACTCAGTACTTGATTGACCCGCAGTCCCGGACGCAGCGTCTGATTGGAAAAGAAGGCTTGCGTGTTGGGCGCAGATGCCGCCAGAAATGACGGATCGGGTATGACCGCGGTCACATTCGCGCTGCTCCTTACCCGCTGCCATTCCGTGCTGCTGAAGAAGAACAGCTTGTTCTTGATGATCGGGCCGCCGACCGAATAGCCGAATTGATTGCGCGTGTAACGCTGCCGGGGGTTTCCGCGCGCGTTGTCATCGTAATCGTTGGAGGTCAGGGCGGAGAGCCGGTTGAATTCGTAAAGCGAGCCGTGCAGGGCGTTGGTGCCCGATTTGGTAGCAACATTAATAACGCCCCCAGAAGCGCGGCCATATTCGGCGGAAAAATTGCTGCTGGTTACGCTGAACTGCTCCACCGAATCAAGCGGAACTGATTGGCCGACTTTAGTCGTAAATAGATCTACGTTCTCCCCACCGTCCAGCAGAATGTCAGTCCCGGCGGAGCGCTGCCCATTGATCGAAACTCCCGCCCCGCGCGCGATTTCATCTCTGCCTCCAAGCCCGGAGGCACTGTCCTGGTTCACATTGCCTAGCGTCTGCACGAAATCGTAGGGATCGCGAGTCAGCGAAGGCAGCGACGCTACTCGCTTGCTATCCACGACTTGAGTGAGCGATGAGCTCTCGGTGTCGACCTGGGTTTCGGTCTGGCCGACCACTTCTACGGTTGTCTCCGTGCCTGCAGTTCGCAGTTGTATGTCCAGGCTCCCGCGCAGACCGGGTGATACGGTGAACTTCTCGACAACATCTCCAAATCCTTTTTGCGATACCTTTACGTCATAAGTGCCAGGGGAGAGATTGGTGACGGAATAGCTGCCCTGGCTGTCGGTAGTAGTCGTCCGAACCGCATTGGTACCTGGAGCGGTAACGGTTACGCTGGCGCCGACGACAACTGCTCCGGATGTGTCCGTGACCGTGCCGGAGATGGTGCCCTTCTCAAATTGCGCCAGAGCCGCTGCGCACAGCAGCAGCAACATTGATATGGTTGCGGCCACGAATCTCAGTCCACTTCGAGATCGCCTGCCGTTGACAGGGTCTTTCATCATTATTTCCTCCTGAAAATCTCCACGCCGATCCCACTCGAGTGAGGCGTTGCTCGCTCGATACGGAATTTGGCTCTGCGAGCGCCGGATCAAGGCAAAACTGCTACCTCGCGCACACAAAAACTTGCGCACAACGCAACAGCTAAATCGGGAATTGCTCAGATCCGGACGCGTTGCAGGTTTGCACTGGATGTCAGCAGTTGCAGCACCAAGCGCGGCGCCTTGGAACTGCAAGAACCGCAATCCCTTGCTCCGGGGAAGGATTTCTGGTTCCAGGATTTCGGAGAATGCTGACCAGTGGCTCGATCGTGATCAGCGGGACGAACGTAATCCGGTGGGGACGAAGTGGTGCAATTAAGGGGATTGCCCGGGTATGCCTGGGGTACAAAATCGCATATGGCGATGGTCCCAATGTACAGTTTTTCGGGATTCGCCCCAGTCAGTGGGGACCAAAGTCTGAGTTTGCTTCGAAGTTACAATGCAAAAAGATCGGCCGCCGAGACCGGCGGCCGAATCCAGGTGGCCAATCGGTTGCAATTAGCGATTAATATCGTCCTTGGCTTCCAGGCGTTTCATCAGGCTCTTTAGATAGTCCTTCTGTTGATCAGGAGCGGTGTTCAGCGCCAGCCCAACCTCTTTCACCGCACTGTTGAAATCCCCCTGTCCGCTATACACGCGAGCTAAGCCGACATGCGTGAACCATTGGTCGGGATGTTTCTGGGCGTTCGACCGGAAGATGGCGAATGCCTCATCCTGCTTATTTTCTCCCTGCAACTGGCGCGCGTAGCCGTGGATCTGCAGCGGGCTCCCCTTTTCGAACGCCTTGGCGAGTGTAGCTCTGGCTTCGTCTTTTCGGCCCAAGGCATCGAGTACGCGCGCCTTGGTCGACAGATTCTCGAAGCGCTCTTCCACCTGAATTGACTGATCCTCATACTTCAGTGCTTCCTGGAGATCGCCCTTGTTCATGACCAGGTACGTGCCGGCGTCATTCCAGCCGTCCCACGTATATTGCGCTAGTCCGCGCAATTGCTTGTGCAAGCTGTCGGCGACAATCTGGTTGACGTTGACGCCCACGGTGAACGGCACCGCCACCTTCTCCCAGCGCATGGTGATCACCGTCGAATCCGGCTTCACTTGATCGAAGTCGTAGGCCAGAGCATTCTGCGGATCGCTGCTCTGTGGCTTCACGGTGACGCGTAGCGCATCCTCCGCCTCCTTATAAGTGAATGCTCCCCACGAAGTGGAGTTCTTGGACAAAATGACCGTCCACTGGTCCTCTGCAGGAATCATGAACAAGCCGTAGGTCCCCTTGTCGAGCGGTTTGCCTTCAATCGTGACCGGATCGCTGAACGAGATCGTCGTGTTCTCATTGGCCCCGGCTCGCCATACCTGGCCATACGGCACGACCGCTCCCCAGATCTTGCGACTTCCAGCTAGCGGCCGGTGATAGTTGATCGTGATATCGGTGATGCCGATGCGCTGCGTAACCACCGCATGTTGGCTTTGCCGCGGAATATCCAGAGTCACCGACTGTGCTTGGCAAAGCATGGCAGCCATCAGGACCCCGAACAGCAAGACAGAAATTGGACGTTGAATCATCGAATGCTCCTTCGCAGGTGAAATCGGGGCCTGACGAGTGACCAAATACACTGCCCCCATGTGCGGACTGGTTAGACGCCGGATCGCCCATGCGGTTAGCGGAGACATCCGCGCTTTGCTCACTGCTGGTCACAAGCCGAGTGCTATTCGTCACGCCAAATCGGCAGAAACCCGGACACTGGCCGTCGTCAGTCGTGTCAGGGGCCCTCCAGGGTTACCGATCGGTCATTTCCCTGTACCGATGCAGCAATTCCCCTGAATTGGCTGATCGGGCGGCGGGCTAGGCGCCCTTGCTCCTTCCCTATTGGGAACAGCAATGAATACAGTTCACCAAGTCTTCCATTGCATGTGCAGGCACTTGCAGTTTCCCACTACTCCGAATGAACTAATCCCTGTGTTTTCAGACTTTGATTTTGGTCGGGAAATTGCACCACAAGCGTTACGGTTGGTCGTTTTCCAGGCTCAAGCCGTAAACCTCGCGCCTACTTCGTAGACGGCTGAAGCTTCTTTCTCTCTCAGGGCCCCGCATCGCAAGTGAAATTAGCTGTCCAAATTCCTACGCCTCTGGCGCTGAGGTCCCTGTCTATGAAGACCACATTGCTGCGCTCGGTTTCTGCCTTCGCGATTCTTGTGCTTATTTGCGGACTGATCTCCTGCGGCTCGAGTTCCAGTTCCTCGTCGCCTTCGCCGACCCCCACGCCGACACCAACGCCAACACCCACGCCAACTCCGACTCAGGATCCGACGGCGAGCGTGTCGATCAGTCCGAACACGCATGCCGCGGACGGACAAGCTTTCACCGTGACCATAACGGGAAACAAGACCAACTTCGTGCAGGGCCAGACCACCGCCAGCTTTGGCCCCGGCATCACCGTCGCGGGCGCGGCCGACGCTGCGTTCGCTCCCGTTACCGTTAGCAGCGCCACCAGTTCCACTATCTCGGTCAACATCGGCTCATCTGCCGCACCCGGACCACGCTATATCGTGGTCACGACCGCTGGCCACAATTCCACCGCCACGTTCTTCGTGACGTCACCAACGCCGGTTGCCACCGCCAATGCCGGACCCAATCAGTTGGTCACGGTCGGCAGCACCGTACATTTGGATGGCAGCGCCTCCACCAGTCCGACTGGTTCGCCACTTACGTACACATGGGCATTTCTGAGCACCCCTTCGGGCAGCGCTGCTGCTCTGGTGAATCCCGCCTCGTGCTCTGCAGATTCATGCGTCAATCCTACTTTCACGGCTGACAAAGCCGGCGATTACATCGTCAAGCTGACGGTCAGCGACGGCAGTGCGACGACTTCCGCCGCGGTGTTGGTCTCGACGGTGCTGGTTCCTCCGCTTGCTGCCGATCCGAATCAACTGGTTTCAGTGGGCAGCATAGTGCAGCTCGACGCCAGCCCCTCGACCGACACTTCGCTGAACCCGCTGACCTATTCCTGGACGCTCTCGGCCCCCGGCAGCGCAGCAGCACTCTCTGATCCCGGCAGCGTGACCCCAACGTTTACCGCCGATGTTGCTGGTCCTTATCTCGCCCAGGTGACGGTGAACGACGGAAAAGGCAACAACTCGACAGCCATGGTCACGATCAGCACCAATCAGATTGCGCCCACGGCCAATGCTGGCCTAAACCAGGTAGCCACGGTCGGCAACAAAGTGCAGCTGGATGGCAGCGGATCATCCGCGCCGAATTCTGATCAGTTGAATTTTTCGTGGAGCGTGATCTCAGCGCCCGCCGCTAGCGCGGTCAGCTCAGGCACTCTGACAGGAAGATTCAGTGCGAATCCCAGCTTCACGCCCGACGTGGCCGGAGTGTACGTCGTGCAGCTGATCGTCACCGATACCACCACGACTCTGAACAGCGCGCCGGCCACGGTTGAAATCAGCACCGATGATGTCCTGCCGGTGGCCAACGCCGGCCCCCGGCAGTTTGTGGCTCCGGGTGCCACCGTACAGCTCGATGGCAGCAACTCCGCCGACGCCGGGGGACAAAGCCTGACTTACTCCTGGGTGCTGCTAGCCAAGCCTAGCGGCAGCAACGCCAGCCTGAGCAGCGCCACTGATCCCAAGCCAACATTCGTCGCCGATGTCGCCGGCAACTATGTAGCCCAGCTCATCGTTTCCCACAGCATCCTCACCAGTGTGCCCAACACGGTGCTGATTGTCGCGACCACAGGCGTCCTCACCCTGAGTCCCACCAGCATCGACTGCGGAAGCCCGTTCGTAGGCACAACTGCAAATTGCTCTCAGAGCCTGACCCTCACCAACACCGGCACAGGTGATCTGTTTGTGAAGGACTTTCAGCTCACGGGTAACAATGCCTCTGACTTTGGCTTTACCAAACCGGACGCTCTCCCTGGCAAGCTGGCAGCGGGTGCGTCGGCAACCATCAATTTCACCTTCTCCCCGAGCTCGGCCGCCAGCGAATCCGGGTCATTCGTGATCAACGATACCGCACCCGGCAGTCCACATCAGGTGGCACTCACCGGCACTGGACAGGCAACGACAATCTCCGCCAGCCCGCTCACTGTCAATTTCCCTGACACGCTGCTGGGCAATAGCAGCACCGCTACGGTCACAGTCAGCAACACCGGCGCCAGCGCGCTCACGATCTCTGCTCTCTCAATCAGCGGCGGTCAGGCTTCTGATTTCTCAGTGAGCCCTGCCGCGCCTATTAACGTGAACGCGGGTTCCAGCGCTACCCTCACCGTAACCTTTAAACCCGGCGATACCGGTCCGCGAAAGGGCACCTTAAACATCACCAACAGCGTGACCGGTGCCAATCCTCTTACTGTCCAGCTCTCCGGCAATGGCCGGAGTAATGCCAACATAATTATTCCGCCCGCCCTCCAGAATCTGAGTCTGGGAGGGAATCTGGAAATCCTGGCGACGGCTTCGCTCCAGGTTCCAGCGCCGAGCAATCTCATAGTCACGGTCACAAGCGGTGATCCGACTAAGCTCCTGGTCTCGACCAGTGCCACAACGGCCGGCTCGGCGAGCATTCAGCTCTCCGTGAATGCCGGGCAAGGCACCCAGGGTATTGGGGGCTTCTACATCCAGGCGTTGGCCTCCTCCGGCATCGTCCCGGTCACCATCAGCGCTTCCGGCTACAATCCAGGCACAGCCAACGTAACCCTGACCCCATCTGGCTTCGTGCTGAACAGCCCCAATGGCCAAGGTCAGGATTTCACTACAGCCAAAGGTGCTGCTCCTTCACCCTTGACAGTTTCTGCAGCCCAGCTCGATAGCAAATTGAACTTTGTGTCGAAGGGTACCGTCCGCGGCGGTGGCGATGTCTCAGTCCCGATCGTGAGCGGGACAACTGCCACTGGCACCATCTCCGGAACTCCAACCGTGGCTGGAGGCACGAATACCAGCATCAACTCGGTTACCTTTAACCCCGTTGCGTCCGGAACCAGCCTGCTCAGCATCACGCAGCCTGCCGGTTACTCGACGCCTGTCTCCGGCGCTTCTCTGACCGCCACCGTCTCCGCTCCCACGATCTCAGTATTGCCGGTGACTGTGGGAGCTAACCTGCAGGTTCAGGGCACGGTGCAATTGCAGGTTCCGCCGCCTTCGGGTGGTACACAGGTTACGATCACCAGCTCTGATCCTAGTAAGGTCCTGCTCTCCACGGATCTCACTGGTGCAACTGCCGGCAGTTCCTCCATCACCTACACCGCAACCAGTACAAATTCTAAAATCGTGGTGCAAGGCGTGGCCGTCACCTCCAGCGCGGTCACTCTGAGCTCCTCGGCGACAGGCTATTCGCAAATAACACCGGCGCAGTGCGCAACATGCAATCAGGTGGCGGTCACTCCTGCCGGATTTGTTGTGACAGGTCCGAATGGAAGCACTTTGACTACCACCACCATCTCCAGCGCCACCACGCTAACTGTCGCGGCGTTCCGCCTCGATGGCTCCAACAATCCGCAGGGGAATCCAGCTCAGATTCGAGGTGGCTTGACCGTAAACGTCCCGCTGCTGAGCAGCAAGACGTCCGTGGGCACGATCTCTGGCAGCCCTGTCGTTTTCCAGGGGCCGGATACCAGCAAGAACACTGCCACGTTTGTGCCGAAATCCAATCTCTCGGGCACGGATAGCACCGTGCTGAGCGTGGACGTTGCAAACATAACCGTCTCCGGACCGGGCGCGGCAAACAACTTCAGCGCCGCCACCGGCGGGACAACCAACGCTACCGTGACCTTGCCCGCCATCACGTTAGCAGCGGCCACAACCACTGTCGGCAAGAACCTGCAAGTACAAGCCTCGGGATCATTGAACGCCAATGCGCCCACGCCGAATGGACTCAACATAACCATCACCACCAATCCCGCGAATGCGAACGTTTTGTTCTCGACAGATCCCACCAAACAAGGAACAACCAGCCTGGCGATTAACATCCCGCCTAACGGCGGCCAGGGTGGCAGCGGCTTCCCGGCGGTCTATGTGCAGTCGCTGACCGATTCCGGAAACGCAACCATCACGGCCACGGCAACGGGCTGGACCAGCGGCACGCTTGCGGTGAGCTTCGCTCCATCCGGATTGGTGCTCGCCAGTCCCAATGGAATCGGTCAAGACTTTGCCGTGTCCAAGTCCCAGATACCGAACACGAGGACACTGACAGCCCAGTCTTACCAACTGGATCCCACCAGTCATGCCTTCGTAACTGCCGAGGCGATTCGCGGTGGGTTGACGGTTCCCTTCCAGGTGCAACTCGGGACAGGCGGCGTGGCCACCATAACACCGGCCAGTCCCAGCATTGCAAATGGCGCGGGGTCCACTGCTCTGACCTTCACTCCACAGGCTACGGGCTCGACGACGATTACGGTGCCGGCTGCTGGTAATGGCTTGATCGCGCCCGCCAGTGGAAACTCTCTCACTGCCACGGTGAGCCCATAACTCAGATTCTGCCCGTGCGGATTAACCCTCCGCACGGGCAGGCTGACTGCTCCGATGACTCGCTGTCACAAAATCCACTCACGATGGATTTGCAAGTTCCATCGCGCGATTTGACAGTCCTCTGTCCCTGAGCTATTTTCGGAAAGATGTGGGGGACCCACGTTAAGTCGTTGCTCTTTCTGCTCGTCCTGTTTGCGCTCGCGGCAATCCTGGTTTCTCCTGCCACACCCAGTCCTCCGGCGACTGACATTCTTCTGTCGCTTCTTGTCCTATTTGCTTTCGTTTTACTCGTAGCTATTGGCACACAACCATTCGCAGCAATTCAAAGGTCGCGCTGTGACGCTTTACGCTGGGGCAGCTCTCGTAACCTTCGTGAGCTCGCAAACCGGCTGCCTCTTCGTCGCTGATTCTCTTATTCGCAGCCTCTGACTGGCTCACCAGTTTTCCGGTGGCGATGTCCAGTCATTTGATCTGTCCAATCGCGGATTCGGATGGTACGAGCTTTCGACCCCTTGTGCTGAGCAAACAACCTTTTGGCTGAGTGCTGAAAATGCAAAATCGAAAACTGAAGTCTTCGGCTGGTATTCGCAAGGCTGAACTGATTTCCGCCTGGGGCTCTATCCTCATGGGACATGCCCCCATGCTCTCGATCGAGATCACCCGCGAGTGTCCGCTGGAATGCCCTGGCTGCTACGCCTACGGCGATATGCATCTCGGAGGCGAGATCACGCTCCGCGAACTGAGCGAGCTGCGTGGCGACGAATTAGTAGCAGGGGTGATCGGACTAGTACGCAAGCATCGCCCGCTTCACGTTTCCCTGGTCGGCGGGGAGCCGCTGATGCGCAAGCAGGAGCTCAACTCCATCCTTCCCGCGCTCAGCCGCATGGGGGTGGTGACCATGGTGGTCACAAGCGGCGTCGCCCCGATCCCGATGGAATGGATGGATATCCCGCGGCTGCTCATAGCAGTTTCGGTCAACGGTCTCCGCGAGGATCATGATCTCCGCCGCAAGCCGGCAACCTACGATCGCATCCTGCGCAACATCGACGGGCGCAGAGTGAATATTCACTGGACCGTCACGGCGCCTATGGTGGCCCGGCAAGGGTACATCGAGGAGTATGTAGCCTTCTGGAACGCCCGCCCCGAAGTAGGCCGCATCTGGGTGAGCGTATACACGCCGCAGGTTGGTGAATGCACTCCCGAGATCTTGAGCCCCCATCAGCGGCGCAAGCTGGTAGAAGACCTCGACGGCCTGCGCCCCCGTTATCCTAAGCTGCTTATGCACGATGGAATCGGGCGCGCGCTGATGCAGCCTCCGGCCTCGCCGCGCGACTGCCTATTCGCCCAGATGTCCACCAATTACTCCGCTGATCTCAAGACGCAGGTTGAGCCCTGCATTTTTGGCGGCTCTCCGGACTGCGATCAATGTGGCTGCGCCGTCAGTATCGGCTTGCATTGGCTGAAAGACATTCATGTGCTGGGACCACTCAAAATCGAACACCTGGTGACCGCGTCCATGCGCGTGGGAATGCTCTGCAATCGCCTGGGCATTCGCCGTCTGCGTGCTAGCCGCTGGACTCCTCCGCAGCCGGCAGGACCTCGCCTGGTGCAAATTCGCATTTGAAGACATTAGTTAGTATGAATGGAATTCATCGCTGGATGTGCCGCTCCGGTTATTGGCGCAGAAGGCTTGCGGACGAGCTCCTTCCCTGGGTTCTGAAGAATCTCGAACTCGGTCGGGAAGTCCTGGAAGTTGGACCCGGACCAGGCCTCACGACAGACCTGCTGCGCTCGCGCACTCATCAGCTGACTGCGATCGAGATCGATGCCGCTCTCGCTTCCTCACTCCACACCCGCCTCGGGGGCGGCAACGTGCGGGTGATTCGCGGCGATGCCACTACTATGCCGTTTGTAGACGCCGGGTTCTCCGCTGCCCTGTCCTTCAACATGCTCCATCACGTTCCCTCACCCGCACTGCAGGATCGACTGCTGCGCGAGGTCTGTCGAGTGCTCAAGCCCGGTGGCGTCTTTGCAGGAGTTGACAGCCGGCAAAGCCTGCGGATGCGGTTATTCCACATTCATGACACGCTGATTCCCGTCGATCCCAAGAGCTTCGGCTCGAGGCTGGAAACCGCTGGCTTCAGCGATGTTGTCATCGAGACGAATGAGCGAGCTTTTCGATTTGACGCGCGCCGGCCAATGTAGCGACCGCTAGTGCGTTCGAGATGGATGAGGTAACTTATAGGACATGCCCATGCGAAAGTGGCGGAATTGGCAGACGCACCAGACTTAGGATCTGGCGGGGAAACCCGTGGGGGTTCGAGTCCCCCCTTTCGCACCATCCAGTTCACCTGCTCCACGGTGAGGTCGAACATGAAGATTTCCGGAATGCTCACCAGTACCCTTTGAGCAGCAAATAGCATGGCACGGAAGAGCGTCCCTGTGCAGCCGCTTGCACTGCACACACGAACGTTCGACAGTCATGGAAAATCGGAATGTATGGCCCTACGAAGCGTGCATGGCCCACTCTCTCGACCAGCGTGTCTGCCTTCGCCAGACTAAGACGGATCGGTTTTCCTGACGGGTGCCCCTCACCAGGCGCCTTCGCATAGCGATAATTTAGCGGTGGCATACCCAGGACGGGGAGAGGGTGCATTCCCGAAATCCGCTCGATATTGCCATAGCTGTCCTGCAGAGAGATCTGCCCCGCGTCGATGAATGGCAAGGTTGCGGGGCCGAAGCCAAGCGTTACTTTGCCCGTTGAAGTTTCGATCTCTATCCAATGATGCGCGAAGGGGGCCCTGTGTAACGCTCGAACCTGCATGGTCACGATTCGCGAGGGGTCCTCGATTATGGGCACCCTTTCAGGTTCCAATATCAATGTTTCCGCTCGCACGCCGTCAAAAGCTTTACAACTCGACGCGCCGAGATGACACGGCACCACACGCTTTTGCAGAAAAGGATTGGAACGGAGGGGCGCGACGATGCGCTTCAGTACCTTTTTGTGGCTGACGGCCGCTATCGCGACACTGGACAAAAGCGCCAAGACGAGAAGCATTCGCCCGGGAGCGTATGCGAATTCGGCCAAGCGACGGATAGGGTCACTCCATCACGGTGCAGTCCTGATCCTCCTCGATGGATTACTGTTTTCCGGTTCTTGTTGCCAAGCAGCAACAATATTTCTCAAGCAGGTCTGACTTGCCCGCATCAAGCAGCCGGGGCGCTGATTGCGGACGCGATCGGTTCCCTTTCACTACGAACCACGTAGTGTTGCTCCGGCACCGGATATCCGGCTTCGGTGAACGATTCGCGGATCAGCCGGTTTGCGTCGAAATAAACCTGCCAGTAGTGCTGATTGTTGCAATATGGGCGTACCGCCAGAACCGGGCCGGCAGGCGTGAATTGCAGAATGTCCACGTCTGGTGCGGGCTGTTGCAGCACGTTGGGAATCTTGGCTAGACCAGTTTTCAAAAGTCTGATGGCCTTCCCGTGATCCACACCATGCCCAATCTGCGCCAGCAGATCCACTCGCCGAAATGCATTCGACGAAAAGTTTTGAATGTTGTCGGACAGAATCTTGTTGTTGCCCACAATCGTCAGCACGTTGTCGGGAGTGTTCATGGTGGTTCCGAACAATCCAACAGATTCGATGGTCCCGGTGACGCCGCCGGCGGAAACGAAGTCTCCCACCTTGAATGGACGCAACACCACCAGGAATACACCCGCCGCGAAATTCGCCAGCAGCCCGCTCCAGGCCGCGCCAATGGCAATTCCAACCCCGGCCAGCAACGCGGCAAACGTGGTGGTTTCCACTCCGAAGAACCCGAGCAGGGCTACGATCAGAACCACATTCAGGATTATCCCGAGAGCAGAACTGATATAACGCACGATGGTCGCATCGAGGCGCTGCCGGTTAAGAGCCTTTGTAGTCAGTGCCAGCGCGAGCCTGATCAGCCAGCGGCCGATGATAAAGAGGGCTATAGCACCCAGGATCTTCAGTCCCACCCGGGTGAGAGTGTCCATCACAACCTGCGGAGTGATGTTGTAGTTCATAGCCGCCTCCTGCGAGGGCGGAAATTATGCCGCAGCCTCGGCAAGATTGCACGAAAACTATTGGCAATCCTGATATTGGAGATTGACCGGTCTTAAGAACGATGTCGAGCGGACCGTGTTCGAGCGGAACGTGTACGGCATACTCGAGCGGAACAACCATGTCCCACTCCCCGACCGAATTTCTTTCAACCGAGATTGACCATCTTGACTAGCCAGCCGGGTTAGTCCCTCTGCAGAATTACCAAAGTAAGACGTTAGGACTAGCCTTTGCCCAAGGTTTTTTTTGCGCGCTTTCCGACGCTCGCATGGCCGGATAAGCAAGGAGGTTGCGGAATGCGAAGAGCTATTTCCATAGCAGCACTAATCCTGTTGCTGCTTGCCTGTTCGTCGTTGGTCATGGCGCAGCTCAATGACGTGTACTGGGTCAGCTACTACTCTAACCGCGGTCATGGTACAGCACCGCTGGATCAAACTGTCCGCATCGTCAACCCCGGTGAGCAAGGATCTCCCCTCAGCGGAACCCACGGAAATATTTGCGCCGACATCTACGTTTTCGATGCCAACCAGGAAATGGCCGAGTGCTGCGCCTGCAAGTTTTCGGCGAATGCCCTGCTGATCCTGTCAGTCAATAATGACCTGACACATAACCCGCTACAGGGCTGGCCGCCGCCAACCGATGGCGTAATCAAAATCGTTTCTGACAATCAGGCAAACTGCGATGCCACCAGCCCTGTGCCCGTGCCGGATATCCGCGCCTGGGCAACCCACTTGCAATGGCCCGGCGGGACCAATCTGGTTACCACCGAGGATGAGTTCCTGGTCGCGCCCCTGCAGCAGGACGAACTCTCGTTCTTGGGTCAGGCGTGCTCCTTCGTTCAATTCCTGGGAAGCGGTAAAGGTGTCTGCTCCTGCGGCGGCGCTAAAACTACCGGCTAACCATGGTTAATTTGAGAAACGAGAAAGCCGCCCATCGGGCGGCTTTCTTGTTGAAGCAAATCGAGTACAGGGGTCAGAGGAAGGACGATCGGCTCGCAGCAGCAACCAGGCGCCTCCGTAGAGCCGCAACTTTTCAGCTTTCGGACAATGGAGTATCTCTCAGCGCTCCCTGCAGTTCCTGCGAGCTTTGATAGACCAACCGAATGAGTTCCTGGGCTTCCTGCGGAATATGTAAGTCATCTCGCGTCAATAGGAGCTGCAGCTTCGTCTGCATCAGGAAAGCATTTTTTCCTAGTTGCTGACGAAGCTGCGCCATCGTTTCCGATAGTTCCCGAAAGTCGCGTACCCGCTTGCTGTCCCGCCAAAGCAGCCAGCCCAAAAGCAAACCAAACAGAACAAAGCAGATGCGATAAAACATCATCACTGGATGCTGGGCCATTTCGCCAGCAAAGCTGAGGCCCTCTTGGCGCGCATCCATCAGCGTGTCAATGATGGCCGCTCCAAATCCAAAAACGAGTCCGTAGAAAATCTCTTTATATCTTCGGAACATCGTCGCTTCTCCCAAAGGAAGGAGTAATTACAGATGGTGCAAATTTTGAGCCGCTGCATCCGGCGGGGTAGTGTACCTCCTCGCCCGCTGCGCCCCAACTTTGGCTTTTCCGTTCGAGTGGTCTGATTCCCTTGTCCGCAGCTATCCATTCGGATAGCGCTTTCTATCCAGATGGCTACACCCACTGGAAAACCAAGTTCCCAACCTACCCGAGAAGTACCTCAGTGATTCGTTCCAACTTACTGTAAACACGACAATTCCATCGCGGCCGACGATTTGAGTCGAATTTGATTTCCGCTTGGCACGGGGCTTGCATTAGTCAGGGCATCTCCCCAACAGGGGATATTCAAAAATGAGGTGGAATATGAAATCCCTGACGACGATGACGAAGACGATGTTGCTGACTGCCACGATGACCGCCATCCTGAGTGTTTCCGCTCTTGCCCAGCAGGAAGTCTCGCCCGACTTCTTTGAAACTCCGCCCGCCCCCATTCCCGCACAGCAACAGTCGAAAAAGGTAGCCAATGTGAAGAAGACCAGCAACCAGCAGGACGCGCAAAAGAAGCGCAGCAATCGCACTGTGAACAACGCTAAGGCCGATACCAATAAGTCGGCTCAAGAGCAGGCTGCCGTGCTGGCCAGGGTTACCTACTAGCCCGAGTGTCCCAGAAGTAGCTGGTGGGGCAAACGTGGGAGGGGACTTGGACTTTGGGGAGGGTTCAGGTCTCCTCTTCACCAGCAGTGCCTTCCCTCCCTCACACCCTCAACTCAGTTTCAAAAGATCACGTCCTGTCCTCTGGTTCTGCATCCAACTCAAGCCAGCGAACCTTCCCTAAATTCATTTGCGGTCGCGGCGTCTGGTCGGCTCTTGGTTCTTTCTCTCCTTTATCGGTGCCTGCTCATCGGTCTGGTGGCGGCAAACGTCAATGCCCAGACGGATCTTCCGCCAGCTCCGGAGCACCAACACACGCTGCCGGAATCTCCTGCTACCTACGAGTCGATCACCGGACACCAACGTCTCACATGGTTTCTGAAGAGCACAGTAGGACCGCAAAGCATTGTCGCAGGGGTGCTGAGCTCCGGGCTAGGAACGGCAGTTGACCATCCCAAGGAATACGGCCCGGGCTGGGAGGGCTTTGGCAAGCGTTTTGGCATGCGACTGACCGGAACCTCTACCGGGAATGTCATGGAAGCATCTCTCGGTGCCTTGCGGGGAGAGGATCCGCGTTATTTCCGGCAGCCCAACGCTCCCTTTCGCTCCCGAGTGGAAAATGTCATCCGGCTTACCTTCACTGCTTATGATCGAAACGGCCAGCTAGTGCCTGCCTACGCCAGATTTGTCGCCACCGCTGGAAACAACTTTCTTTCTAATACCTGGCGTGCCGACAGCGAAGCTACCAACGCCGCCGCGGCCCGGCGCACCGCCTGGGGTATTTTAGGCCGCATGGGAAGCAATGCATTTCAGGAATTCTGGCCTGATGTGCAGGAGCACTTGCTCCGAAAGAAGTCATCAATGCACAAAACCAACGACCGAAACGATTGAGTGAATCCTACTTCTTGACTGTTACGCGATCCGCGATCTTGTCGTATTCAGTTTGTCTTAGAACGTGCTTTTCCACCAGGTCACGCGGCGAATTGTAGGGCCTCCCGGCAATCACGCGGTCTGCCTGCTCTGCGGTCATTGGCAGTGCCATCAACTGTTCCTTGCTGGCGTTGTTCAGATCCAGGGGATGGTCCCGATTCCACCCCTCGCGAACTCCCTGCGCTACCGCTTTGGCCTCGCCCTTCAGGGTCGCGGTCGCTTGTGCGGTTTTTTCCCGCACTTCCTCTGGGCTCGGTTTCTGTGTGTTGCACCCGCTCGCAAACAAGCACCCCAGGCCCAAAGCAAGCGCGAAGCAGGCGATAACTGGCTGCATGTGCTTACGATGAGGGAACGGGCTTTCCCGCTGCCTCGTTAGCGGCAAAAAACCTGGGATTCGGCTATCCCCGGCAATGACTCTGAATTACTATTTCGCGAATCGCCCACGTTGAAGAAGGGATCGGAGTGTGAAGATCCACGATGCACCGCTTCTGATAACGGCTCTCATTGCCGTGCTGGCGCCCCTGATCTGTGAAATCCCCGTGCCCCTGCGCATGCCGATGATTGTGCTGGAAATCGCTTTCGGTATCCTAGTGGGCCCCCATCTGTTGAAGCTGGCGCAACCTGACGGCATGCTGGCAGTACTGAGTTATATTGGCCTGATATTTCTGTTCTTCCTGGCAGGAATGGAAATTGATCTTCGCCGTATCCAGGGCAGGCCACTCTCTCTGGCCGTTAAGGGCTGGTTTTTCTCGCTAGTCGTGGCCTTTCTGATCAGCTGGGGTCTCTACAAGGCCGGGTTCATTCTTACGCCTCACCTGGTGGCGGTAGCGCTAACCACTACCGCTCTGAGTGTGCTGTTTCCCATGCTGCGCGACAGTGGTGAGCTCGAGACGCGCTTTGGCAAATACGTAACGGCGGCCGGCGCTGTCGGTGAGTTTGGGCCGATCGTCGCCATTTCCCTGCTCTTCACGCGAGAAGATCACCAGATAGTGCAGATTGCCTTGCTGGTGCTCTTTATCGTTGTCGCGGTCGTTGCTGCCTATCTGACGCTGCTTCCGACCCCGCCTCGGATGGTCGCGTTCTTTACTCGCACGATGGAAACCGCCAGCCAGCTTCCAGTGCGCTTCGCTATCTTGCTGCTGGCCATATTAATCGTGCTGGCGGAAAGATTCGGACTGGGAATGGTGCTGGGTGCGTTTTCCGCCGCCATGGTGATTGGGTTGGGAACCAACAGTGAAAAGGGCTACGTGTTGCGACACAAGCTGGACGCGATTGGATTTGGTTTTCTCATACCCATGTTCTTCGTCACCAGCGGCATGCGTTTCGGTCTTAACGCTCTGCTTAGTGGCCCACAAACCTACATGCGTGTCCCTGTGTTCCTGGTTCTGTTTCTTGTGGTGCGCGGGCTGCCAACCTTGCTGTATCGCCGCCACTTGCCCTCACAGCAACTGGCGCCGCTGGCCCTGTATTCCGCAACCGAACTGCCGCTCATCGTAGCTATCACGGAATTAGGAGTCCGCAGCGGAAGGATGCAACCAGACAATGCCGCCGCCTTGGTTGGAGCAGGCATGCTCTCCGTACTTCTCTTCCCCTTGGCGGCTTCCGTACTCCGGCGCCGTGCACAAGCTCCGGTACAGGCGCTCTCAACATCAATCGCGGAAGTTAATGTCGACGGAAGCTAGCGCGCTTTCAATCTTCTCGCGTCATCGTTTCAAATCGGGGCATCAAAGACTCGCGTAGAACGCATGCATATTCCTCTGCCGACACTGATCGTAGCCGTGCAATGGACCCGCATCCTTCGCAGCTGGGGCGGAGTGGGCCTGGTCCCCCTGGGCATCGCCGACAGCTCGCTGATTCCCACATTTGGCAGTCTGGATGTGCTGACCGTTCTGTTGTCCGCCAAGCACCGCGATCTCTGGCTCTATTACGCGGCGATGAGCACCATCGGCTCTCTGCTCGGCGCCTACCTCACCTACCGCCTTGGACATAAGGCGGGCGCTTCGTTTCTGGATCGCAAGCTGGGACATAAACGGTCGGAGCAGGTCCGCCGGCTGATCGACCGCTGGGGACTCGGTGGCATTCTAGTGCCCACCATCGCGCCCCCGCCATTCCCGACAACTCCCTTTTTTGCGGCTGCGGGCGCCTTCAACTATCCTCTGCGTAACTATCTCTCCGCAGTGGCCGTCGGCAGGATCGTGCGCTATGGCACTTTGGCGTTTGTAGGCGCGCACTACGGCAGGCACATTCTGCGCTTTCTGCGTCACCCGCAGCGCTATCTGATGCCATCTATTCTGGTGACTGTCGTGATTGCCGTGGTGATCGTGGCTCTGGTGCTTTTCTGGCGGTCAGCCCAAGAACACACTGAAGCCGCCTCCGAATCGGTGATGCAGAGCAATCCGCCACGGCAAAGCTGAACGGCTCAAGAAATCTCTACGCCCCAGCCTGCTTCTCGGCTAGATCACCAATTACCGGCAGCTTGAACATCTGTCCCTGGTAGGCCTTCAGCAGAAGCACAATCCAAATTGCCAGACCGGCTAGCCCAACCACTGGCCACAACAGAACCGTGATCCAGCCCAGCACCGGGATCGAAGAGATCACGCCCAGCGCCACGCAGATCACAATCCAGGCAATGTGAAAGAAGATGTTCTGCCAGGAATGAAAGCGAATAAAACGATTCCGGTTATAGGGCTCCAATACCAGGAAGATGATCGCTGGAATTATGGTTATATATGCGAGCATGCCCGCCACATTGTCCGTCAAGCCACCCGCGCTTCCAGTAGTGCTGGTCCCCGGATTCGGTGCCTGTGCTGTGTTCTGACCACAACGCGGGCAGACCGTCGCCCCCTCCGCCAACTGCGACCCACAGGATGGACAGAACGCCATATCACCCTCCAGAAAATGTCCCGGTAGTCTATTCGCCCCTTTACGAGTGTCAAGCTCCGATTCCTGCCGATGTCAGTGAGCGAGGGGCGGGCGCGTCCGCGGCAACTGGCCCAGACGCGTCGGGTCATGCTGAGCCCTCCAGAGGGCGAAGCATCTATGTTTCGGCAGCCGCCAAAAGGGTTGACGGTTTCACTGCACTCCTTGCGGATGTCGTCCGACTGATACACTCAGTCTCTTGTCATTCGGCAAAGAAGGACCGGCAATCCCGATTTCCCATGTACTATCGCTCCGATAACCGCACCACTGAGCAGATGCGCCCGGTCAACATCGTGCCTGATTTCATCCCCACGGCCGAGGGCTCTGTGCTCATCGAGGTCGGCAATACCCGCGTGATCTGCACCGCTTCGGTCGAGGAAGCAGTGCCTGCCTGGCTGCGAAACAGCAACAAGGGCTGGATCACCAGCGAGTACGGCATGATTCCGCGCTCCACCCTGACTCGCTCGCCGCGCGAATCTGCGCGCGGAAAACTTTCCGGCCGCACCCAGGAAATTCAGCGCCTGATTGGCCGTTCCCTGCGGGCGGTCACCGATTTGAAGCGCCTGGGGGAGCGCACAATATGGATTGATTGCGACGTCATCCAGGCCGACGGTGGCACGCGAACCGCCTCCATTACCGGATCTTTTATCGCGCTCGCCCTGGCGCTGCAGAAGCTGGTCGAAGCCGGCACTCTAACCGCAGCGCCAATCCGCGATTACGTGGCTGCCATCAGCGTTGGCATCGTGGATGGAGAAATCCTGTTGGACCTCTGCTACGAGGAAGACTCCCGCGCCGAAGTGGACATGAACTTCGTCATGACCAGTGGAAAGAGACTCGTCGAAATCCAGGCGACTGCTGAGCAGGTGCCTTTCGACGAAGCCAGCTTGCAGCGCATGATGCAAATGGCTCGGGCCGGGGTGGAACAGCTCATCGCCAAGCAGCAAGCGATCCTGGGCACTTTGATGTTACTGCAATAGACTCGCGGCCCGCTGTGTGTGCATGAAACCTCTCTTCCATCGCAGCGAGTGGTCCAAGGTGGCCCCAAGCGAGCCCCCGGAGGGGCGCCATAGGCATAGCCCGGGGCGTCAGCTTCGGGGAAGAATGGAAGAAGATCACGAGTGCCGTTAGGCACGACACAGATCTCATTCACACCCTGCCGTCGGATCCCAAATCTGGTCCGTCGAAAAGGCGCCGTCACCTACGGCCTGAGAGTAAAATTACTTGTCCCGTGATCGCCGTCACACGCCCCAGTACGGGGTTCGATTAGCCTGATCGGTTCGTAGAGACCTCATGACCTATCGCGAGTACTAGGAGGATCTTGTGAAGCTTACGCCTGGAAAACTGGCCGGACTGAAAAATGTCTCCACCGAGCGCGGCGTGATTGCCGCCGCTGCCATGGACCAACGTGGTTCGCTGAAGAAAGCTCTCGGCCCTAACGCTGGTGATAAAGAACTGGAAGATTTCAAATCCGCGGTATCCGAGATTCTCACACCCCACGCCAGCGCCATCCTGCTTGATCCTGAGTGGGGTTTGCCTGCTGCCAAGAAGCGTGCCAAGAACGCCGGCCTGCTGCTGGCATATGAAAAAACCGGTTACGACAAGACCGGCCCGGGACGCCTGCCCGATCTGCTCGATCATTGGTCCGCGCGCCGCCTCAAGGAAGCCGGCGCTGATTGCGTCAAGATTTTGCTCTACTACACGCCCTTCGATCCCAAGAATATTAACGATCAGAAGCACGCCTGGGTGGAGCGCATCGGCGACGAGTGCCGCGCCAACGACATCCCCTTCTTCCTGGAATTCGTTGGCTACGAGGAAGGTGCCGACGAAAAGGGTTTGGAATTCGCCAAGAAGAAGCCGGAGATCGTCAAGGCCAGCATGGCGGAGTTCACTAAGGAACGCTACGGTGTGGACGTACTGAAGGTCGAAGTCCCCGTCAACGTCAAGTTCGTGCAAGGCGCTCGCAACTTTAAAGGACCGGAAGCAGCTTACAGCAAGCAGGAAGCCATGCAACACTTCCGCAGCGCTGCGGCGGTCGCCAGCAAGCCGTTCATTTATCTCTCGGCCGGCGTCAGCAATGACGAATTTAACGAGGCCCTGGAGATTGCCGCCGAAGCCGGAGTGAAATTCAACGGAGTGCTTTGCGGTCGCGCGACTTGGAAAGACGGTATCCCGATCTTCGCGGAAAAAGGCCTGCAGGCATTCCGCGATTGGCTCAAGTCGGAAGGCGTCAAGAACATTAATAACGTAAATAAGCGCCTGGAAAAAGCTACCCCATGGTTCTCGATTTATGAAGTGCCGGAACCAGTGGGCGTGCGCTAGCGCGATTGAAGCAGATATAAAGCCCCATTTCTGTCATCTTGAGCGAGGGCCGCGCGAGCCAATCCCGGCCCGACTCGAAAGACCTTGCGGTTGTGCTGGTCGCACAAACCGCGTGGGAACGGACGTCCCGTCCGTTCGGGTCGAGGCGCAGCCTCGAGATGTAGGACAGGCGATCTCGCCAGTCCTACCCCCGGGCTTGTCATCACGAGCGGCCGGTTAGGCCGCGAGGGATCTGCAGTTACCTCTTCCAACAAGAACCATCGCCCGCCCAGTGCCATTCTGGAATCCGCCGCCTTCCCGAACCCAACTCCAGCATCCATTGCTCGTTTGACCCTCGCTTAGGTGCGTGTTATACATTCCAGTCCGCTGGTCCTCATGCAGGTGCTTCCCGCAGCCCGGAGCAACACCTGTCCCTACGGGCTCGAGGACAGCTATCAGATTCCTTTATCTCTATTTCTGAGGTTTGCACTCTTCGGAGGATGACCATGTTCAACTGGCTGCTGACCAGCCTTGGGCAGTCTGCCCGGCTGAGCGGTGAAAATTCCCCCGCCCGGATTGTCCACCATCGCACCCGCGCCCGCTTCAGCCTGCCCTGCCTCGCTCCTCTGCTCGCTCTGGTCGCACTACTTTCCGCCTCCGCGCTGGCGCAAAACGCGCCGATGGCCCCTGTAAGGGAGACTAGCGGGGAAGCCAGCCTCAAGCTGCCCGATCTCTCGACCGTCAATTTCCTGGGAACCAATGGTCATTCCCTGCTGCTGATCGGTATCCTGTTTTGCTTCTTCGGCATGATGTTCGGGCTCGCCACATACCTTCAGCTTAAGAAACTTCCCGTACACAAGTCGATGCGCGACATTTCCGAACTCATCTACGAGACCTGCAAAACCTATCTGATCACCCAGGGCAAATTCATCCTCATCCTGGAAGCCTTCATCGCCGTCATCATCGTTCTTTATTTCGGAGTGCTGTTGAAGTATGAAGCCAGCCGGGTCGTGATCATACTGCTGTTCAGCCTGGTCGGAATCGGCGGCAGCTACGGCGTGGCCTGGTTCGGCATTCGGGTAAACACTTTCGCTAACTCTCGCACAGCCTTTGCCAGTTTGCACGGTAAGCCCTATCCCATCTCCTCGATTCCCTTGAAGGCGGGCATGAGTATCGGCATGCTGCTGATCAGCGTCGAACTGCTGATCATGCTGTTCATTCTGCTTTTCATTCCCGGTGACTACGCCGGCCCGTGCTTTATTGGATTCGCGATCGGCGAGTCGCTGGGCGCCGCCGCACTCCGTATTGCCGGCGGAATCTTCACCAAGATCGCCGATATCGGCTCCGACCTGATGAAAATCGTCTTCCGCATTAAAGAAGATGACGCCCGCAATCCCGGCGTGATCGCCGACTGCACCGGCGACAACGCCGGCGACTCCGTCGGTCCCACCGCCGACGGTTTTGAAACCTACGGCGTGACCGGCGTCGCCCTCATCACCTTTATTCTGCTCGCGGTCAAGGATCCCACCATTCAGGTTCAGCTTCTGGTGTGGATCTTCGTGATGCGCATCATGATGCTGGTGTCCAGCGCAGGTGCTTACTTCTTGAACGGCATTTTCGCAAAAGCAAGGTATGGCAACGTCGATAAGATGAATTTCGAGGCGCCGCTCACTTCCCTGGTGTGGGTCACCTCCATTATCTCCATCGTTCTCACTTACATCGTTTCTTACCTGATCATCCCCGACCTCGGCGGCAATCCCACCCTCTGGTGGAAGCTCGCCACCATCATCTCCTGCGGCACTCTCGCTGGAGCGCTGATTCCCGAACTGGTGAAAGTCTTTACCTCCACCGAATCCAGTCACGTTAAGGAAGTCGTAACCTCTGCCCAGGAAGGCGGCGCGTCGCTCGACATTCTCTCCGGCTTCGTCGCCGGCAATTTCTCCGGCTATTACCTGGGCGGGACTATGGTGATCCTGATGTCCATCGCTTACCTGGTCAGCACCATGGGACTAGGCGCCACCACCGCGGCCACTGGCGTACCGCTCATGCTCGCGCCGGCGGTGTTCGCTTTCGGGCTGGTGGCCTTCGGATTCCTGGGGATGGGACCGGTCACCATCGCCGTGGACTCCTACGGCCCGGTCACCGATAACGCGCAATCGGTTTATGAGCTCTCGCTCATCGAGCAGATCCCCGGGATCGACAAGGAAATCCACCGCGACTTCAACATGGAAACTAATTTCGACCGCGCCAAGGATTTGCTTGAAGCCAATGACGGCGCCGGCAACACCTTCAAAGCTACCGCCAAGCCCGTGCTGATCGGAACCGCCGTGGTCGGCGCCACCACCATGATCTTCTCCATCATCATGGCTCTGACCGATGGCCTTACCGTCAACGTGAACCGATTATCACTGCTGTACGCGCCCTTTGTGCTCGGCCTGATCAGCGGCGGCGCCATGATCTACTGGTTCACTGGCGCCTCAACCCAGGCAGTAACCACCGGCGCCTACCGCGCCGTCGAATTCATCAAAGCCAACATCCGCCTGGAAGGCGTAGAGAAAGCTTCCGTCGCCGACAGTAAGAAAGTAGTTGAGATTTGCACCCAATATGCGCAGAAAGGGATGTTTAACATCTTTGTGGCCGTGTTCTTCGCCACGCTCGCTTTTGCTTTCGTCGAGCCCTACTTCTTTGTCGGCTACTTGATTTCCATCGCCGTCTTCGGCCTGTATCAGGCGATATTCATGGCCGACGCCGGGGCCGCCTGGGACAATGCCAAGAAGATCGTCGAAGTCGAACTCAAGCAGAAAGGCACCGATCTGCACGCCGCCACGGTCGTGGGCGACACTGTCGGCGATCCCTTCAAGGACACCTCCTCCGTGGCCATGAATCCGGTCATCAAATTCACAACATTGTTTGGATTGCTGGCCGTCGAGCTGGCCGTGAAGCTCACCCATGAAAAAGGCTCCGGCCTCTCTCATTTCCTGGCTCTGGCCTTCTTCGCGGTGTCGTTCTCTTTTGTGGTTCGGTCTTTTTACGGAATGCGTATCGGAACTATCCGCGCCGCCGCCGTTACCAAAGCCGCCGCGGACTAACCGGTGTAGGACAGGCTCGCCTGCCCCTGGTAGAACGAAACAATTGCAGCTTCTCAGACAACCACGTAGGAACGGACGTCCTCGTCCGTTCAGGCCGAGGCCTAGCCTCGACAGCAGGTAAAAGCTCTCCCACCTGTCACCTTGAGCGAAAGTCGGGCCCGGGGTTCCCGGCAAACGCGCTTTCGGTTTGCTGCGGTGAGAGTCCCGGCCCGAGTGCAAGATCTTGCCTTTGTACTAGCCGGGAGCAGGTGCGACGCATTATGCCCTCCTTTGCCTAACGTGAGAACTAAATGCATACTGCTAATTGCTGATTGCTGAATGATGATTACTGGTTCCTAGCTCCCTTTCATCTTCTCCCGCACCGATTTTGCCAGCTTCTCGATCTCCTCCGCCTTCTTGATCACATCCAGCGACAGAGTATTCTCATTGGACTTGTCCACCGACTGCTTCAGCTCCGTGGCCAGTTCCAGCAACTTATCAGTGTCGCGCTTCAGATTCTGCTGGCGTTGCTTGTTGACGGCTTTTTCGCGCTCATGCTGCATCTCGATTTCTGGCTCGCTGGGTCGGCGGCTCACTCCCGGGAACTGGCTGGCATCGCCGGGCGGCATTCCTTGTTGTGGCGAGGCAAATGCAGGCGCAATCAGTGCGCTGGGCACACAAAGCACGAACATGAGAACTGGGATTAATAGACTCTTGGCTCGCACGTGCAGTCCCTCTCTTCAAATTATAGATGCGCGCGTGCAAGTCTCGTGCTGCCACGCCCAACACGAGTGCTTAGTTTCCCATCTTGCTATAATCCCGCCGGCGTGCAGTTAGACGTGAGCGCAGTTCAGATTTTCGCCATCCAACCGCCCATGCACCACTGGCAAAACTTCCGAGAAATCTTGTGGCAATGGCGCAGCGACGCCCTGGAATTCCTCCACCGCGATGCCCCACGAATCCTTCTCATCCTCGTTGTTGCCATCATTCTGACCCGCCTGTTACGCATTCTTACCAATCGGCTGCACGACATCAGCAAGAACGACATGGTGCCCACCGGACTCCGTGCTCAGCAACTCAGCACGCTCTCCGGCGTCATCTACGGTGGCGGGGTCTTTGTCATCACCTTCTTTGCTCTGTTGCAGATCCTGTCCCAGGTTGGCGTCAATATGGGCCCGCTGCTGGCCAGTGCGGGCATCGCCGGCCTGGCCATCGGCTTCGGCGCGCAGACCCTGGTGAAGGATGTCATCAACGGCTTTTTCATCCTCATCGAGAATCACTACGATATCGGCGACGTCGTGAAAATTGCCGGCGTCCAGGGCGGGGTAGAGAAGATGACGCTGCGCCGCACCGTCCTGCGCGATGGTGACGGTTCCGTTCACAATGTCCCCAACAGCGAAATCAAAGTTGTCACCAATCTCACACGCGACTGGACCATGCTCGCCATGCGTTTTTCCGTCGCCTACGGAGAAGACAGTGGCAAGGTCATCAATCTGCTAAAGCAAGTCGCTTCTGATCTGCGAACAGATCCCGCGTTCGCCAATTCTCTTGTGGCCGATCCCGAGGTCCCCGGGATCGACAAGGTGTCTGGCCACGAAATCGAGTATCTCGTCTTGCTCAAGTGCCGCCCGGGCATGCAGGATAACGTCGCTCGCGAGCTCCGTCGCCGCGTGAAAGACGCATTTGCGAAAAACAACATTCAGCCCGGCGATCCGGCGCAAACCCTTGTGCTCGACGCTGTTTCAGCGCAGCGCTTTCGCGCGCCACAGTGAGTCATGGAAACAGGCCTCAAAGGACGTGTCGCCATCGTCGCCGCCGCCAGCGGGGGCCTTGGCCTGGCCACAGCCAAAGGACTCGCCGCGGAAGGCGTTCGCCTCGCCATCTGCTCCCGCGATCCCCGCAGAATTCAAGACGCAGCCAACCAGATCAGGCAAAACTATCAGGTTGAGGTGCAGGCCCAGGCCGTGGATGTCGGCAATTACCAGGCCGTTCAAAATTTCGTGCGCGCTACCGCAGAACAATTTGGCGCCATCCACATCTGCATTACTAACGCCGGCGGTCCGCCTGCCAAGGGCTTTCTCTCCACTACCATCGAAGAATGGCGCCGCGCCGTGGACTTGAACTTCCTGAGCGTGGTCTGCTTCGCCAAGGAAGTGATTCCCTACATGCAACGTCAACATTGGGGACGCCTCATCACCATCACCTCGGTCTCTGTAAAGCAGCCGGTCCCCGATCTGGTCTACTCCAACGCTGTCCGCACCGCCGTAGTTGGGCTGGTCAAAAGCCTCGCTCTGGAATTCGGAAAAGATGGAATCCTGGTGAACAATGTCGCTCCCGGCTTCACCGCCACCGCCCGCCTCAAGGAACTGGCTGCTGTCCGCGCTTCTGCCGCCGGCGTGAGCGAGGAGGAAATCTTTCAGCGCTGGGCCGCCGATACCGCGCTGAAACGTGTGGGAACACCGGAGGAACTGGCCGATGCCATTGTCTGGCTGGCTTCCGATCGCGCCTCCAACATCACCGGGCAGACCATCCTGGTCGAAGGCGGCAGCTACAAAGGAACCATGTAAAGCAGGAACTTAGAAGTGGAAACTTGGCGGCGAATCTGACAACCCACCATGTCCCAGACGATACTTGGAACCGAATGCTGACTGCTGCTGTTCCTAGCCCGCCGCGCTCTTCACCTCGACCCCAGCCCATTTCTCCAGCAGTGCCAGCGTTGCGGCGTAGTCCATGTCGCTATAGCCTTCCTCGCTGGCCACCTCGTAAATCTCGTCCACAGTCTCCAGGGCCGGAAGTTTGAGGCGCGCTTCATGGGCTGCATCCAGCATCAGGTGGATGTCCTTGTGCATCAGCCGCAGCGGAAAATTTGGTGAGAAATCGCGTTTCAGAACAAATGGCGCTTTGTAATCCACCACGCCCGAGCGCACCATGGAGTTCTGGATCAGGTTCAGGAAGGCTTCTGGCTCTACTCCCAATTTGGTGATCAGCGTCAGGGCCTCGGCGAAACCCTCATAGATCAAGGCAATCATCAGGTTCATGCCGATCTTTGCGGCCTGCCCCTGCCCATTCTCCCCCATGTGCAGCACCAGCTTCCCCATGGCGTCAAACAGCGGCCTTACTTTTTCTATGACGGCGGGATCGCCACCCACCATAAAAACCAGCTGTGCACCCTGCGCTCCAATCTTCGAGCCAGTGATAGGAGCGTCCAGATACTGCCCCCCTTTTATTCGCACGCGCTCAGCAAAGTTTCGTGTGGCGCTCGGCGATATCGTGCTCGAATCCACCACCACCATTCCCGGCGTAATTGCCGACTCAACTCCGTCAGGACCAAACAGCACGTGGTCCACAGCATCCGTGTCCGCCAGGCACATCCACACGACTTCCGCGCCCTGGGCTGCATCTGCCGGCGAAGCCGCCTCGCGGGCACCTTCTACCCGCTTCCCCGGTGTCCGGTTCCAGACCGACACTTCGTTTCCTGCTTTCACCAGGTTGGCAGCCATAGCCTGGCCCATAATTCCCAATCCTAAGAATGCGACCTGCATGTTTGCCTCGCTTGCTAGGTATCCCGTAACCGATTAGAAACGACCCTCTGGACCACGTCAACAATTGCTCGGAAAATTAAGCCAGCTTTGCGAAAATGTGGGGGAGGAATCGTCATCCACCTTTGCAGCGTCTAATTGGGTAGAAGATGTTAGATATTTCCCTTACCAGCAAAGCTGGCCAGTTTAGCAAACTGATTCGGCATTCCGCCGTTACCCCTCGCCGCGGCAGGAGTTCCAAGCCAATCCCGGCGCGCCCCGGCCAATTGGGCGTGACCTTTATCGGCCATTCCGGCTTTTTCCTTCAGCTTGCTGGACAGAACCTGGTCATTGATCCCAACTACGCCAATTGGCTGTTCGTGCTCAAGCGTCTCCGCCGACCCGGTGTTCGCATTAAGGACTTGCCTCCCATCCACGTCGTTCTGGTCTCCCACGCCCACTTCGATCATCTGCATCGGCCATCGCTTCGAGCCATCGCTCGCCACACACGCAGGCGCATCGGCACATCCCCGGTGCTGGTCGTCCCAGAGCACGTTGCCGACCTGGTGTCTGACCTGGGCTACCGTGACGTCATTCAGCTAGGCGGCTGGAAAGAGCATCATCATCGTGGCCTCAAAATTACCCAGGTTCCTTCCCAGCATTGGGGAGCTCGCATCATTCGTGACATTCACCGCGGCTTCGGCGGATATGTGATCCAGTCGCATGGGCATTCGATTTACCACGCCGGCGACACCGCCTACTTCAAGGGCTTTCGAGAGATCGGCGAGCGTTTGCGCCCCGATGTGGCTCTGCTGCCCATCGGGGCCTATCATCCCGCATCTTTCCGCAATGTCCACACCAGCCCCGAAGATGCGGTGCAGGCTTTCCAGGACCTCGGCTCGCGCTGGATGATCCCCATGCACTACGGCACCTTCCGTCTGTCGCATGAGCCCATGGATGAGCCGGTTCGCCGGCTGCGTCACGAAGCCAATCGCGTCGGGATCAGCGACCGCGTCATCGTCCTCCCCGAAGGCATGACACGAATTTTCTCTTGAATTCCGCCAGAGACCGCGTGGGAACGGACGCCCCGTCCGTTCAGGTTGAGGCTCGGCCTCGACCACCCGACTGCTGATTGCGAATTGCTGAATGCTGGGTTTCCTACCACGCCAGCAGCACCCTCACATCCCGCACATTCGTTCCTGTCGGACCAGTCACAATCGCATCTCCCAGTTGCTGGAAGATCGGAAACGCGTCAAATCCCGCCAACCCCTTTTTCGGGTCCAGCCCCGCTTCTCTGACCCTGGTGACAGTCGTCCCGTCCACCACCGCCCCTGCGGCTTCGCTATTTCCGTCAATGCCGTCCGTACCCGCACTTAGCACCACCATGTTCTCGCCTTCGATCCTGGTCGCACAATACAGCGCAAATTGCTGATTTCGGCCACCCCTGCCCGATTCGCCGCTGACTCTCACCGTGACCTCCCCTGCCGAAATGACGCATGCTCGCCCGCGCCGGCTCCTCGTCTCGCGTACGCGTTGCAACAAGTAATCCGCCGCCCTCATGTAGTCCCAATCATCACAACGACTGTCGATCTCAACCGCGAATCCCAGGCTGACGGCCTTCCTTGCCGCTGCCTCAGCCGCCGTCCCACTCGAGAGAATCGGCCACCACCGCGATCGCACAAATACCACATCGTCGGATTTAGGCGTCTCCGCCAGCGCGCGTTGCCGAAAAATCCCTTTAACGGGCGTGGGAAATTCGTCCCTCAATCCGTGCTTTGCCGCGATCGCGTAACAATCCTCTACCGTGCTCGAGTCCGGCATCGTCGGCCCTGAAGCCAGCGAATCCAGCGCGTTCTCCGGCACATCCGACACCAGTATCGACACCTGCTGCGCCAGAGCGGCAGCTGCTGCCAGCCTGCCGCCCTTCACCGCCGAAAGGTGCTTGCGGATCGCATTGATCTCCGCAATCGGCGCCCCTGAGTGCACCAGCACACGATAGGTTTCTACCAACTCTGAGAGTGAGACGCCTTCATCAAGCGGCTTCTCCAGCATCGATGATCCCCCTCCGCTGATCATGAAGATCACCAGGTCGTGATCACCCAGCTTCGCCAGAGAGCTCAGAATCTGTCTCGCCCCACGCAGCGAATCCTCGTTAGGCAGCGGATGCCCGCCCTGAAAATAGGTGAAGTTCGATAACCGATTTGCCGGCTCTACCGAACTCACCACCACGCCATAGACTCGCGTCCCCACCTGCTGGACCAGCGCTTCTGCCATTGCATGAGCAGCTTTTCCAACCGAGACTGCAAAAACGTGCAAATATCGATCCAACGCGAAGAGATCTTCGCGAATTCTCAGCACCCCACGCTCATAACTGACGTCGCGTGCGAATGCCGATGCAATATTGCACTGCTCAAGCGCATACTGAAAAATCTCGCGCGCCGCATTTCGCATCTCGGAGTTCCTGCTTATCTCATGTAGGACAGGCAATCTTGTGTAGATCAGGAAATCTTGCCTGTCGGATCCCTGGCTTTCACGCACTCTGCAAAAAGTCCCTCACCCACTCTTCTACCGTCTGCCGCATCTCGCCCAGCTTGCCCTCGAAGAAATGTCCCGCTCCCGGAATCAGCACCAGTTCCTTAGGTTCCGGCAGCGAATTCACCATCGCGATCAGCTTTTCCTTGGGCCCATAAGGATCCGCCTCTCCGCTGACGAACAGCTTCGGCTTCTTGCATTCCATCAGAAAGGCATAGCCATACGACCGTCCCTCGGCATTGATCGGCGTTCCCAGCGAGATCAGCGCCGGCACTCGCTCGTCGTTGCAGCAGGCGTGCAAGCCCGTCGCCGCGCCAAAGGAAAATCCGGCAAAGATCACCGGCCGCCGGTACTCCTGATCCAGCCAGTCCACCGCTTCTCTGACATCCTCGACCTCGCCATGCCCGTTGTCGTGCTCGCCTTCACTTAACCCTGCCCCGCGGAAATTGAATCGCAGCACCGGCAATCCCAAACCATTCAGCGCCTTCATGGCATGAAACACCACTTTGTTGTGCATGGTTCCGCCAAACAGCGGATGCGGATGGCACACCAGCGCGCTGTGCGCCGCCTCAGGCGAGCCTTCGTTCAGCAACGCCTCCAACCTTCCCGCCGGACCCTCAAGGAAGAGCGACCGAATACTGCTTTGTATCTCCGCCATTCTGCTTTCCATGCGCCTCGAGCATGCGCCTCGAGTCTGTCCTCAGCATATCAATCACAGCCACAACACAAGTTCTTGCACCCCATGCGCTATCCTGTTCCGCATGGATCCTGTGTTCTTGACGCGAGAACTGGTGGACATCGAGTCCATCACTGGTAATGAAGCTCAGATCGGAGAATTTCTGGAACAGCGTCTGGTACAGCTGGGCTATAACGTTTCCCGTATGCCCGTGGAGCGGCATCGCTTCAATCTTCTCGCGCTTGCGCCAGGCCTGACAGCCCCATCAGTAGTGTTCTCCACCCACATGGATACCGTGCCCCCCTTCATTCCCTCATCCGAGGACGACCACAAGATTTACGGACGCGGCTCCTGCGATGCCAAAGGAATCATCGCCGCGCAAATCAGCGCGGCCGAGCGCCTGGACGCCGAAGGTCAACCCGTTGGATTGCTCTTCCTGGTTGGCGAGGAGCGCGACAGCCTCGGAGCCAAGGTGGCCAACACTCAGCCCATCGGCAGCCGATTTCTGATCAACGGCGAGCCTACTGACAACCGTCTCGCCACAGCTTCCAAAGGCGCGCTTCGAGTCGAGGTCACGGCGCACGGACGCATGGCTCACTCTGCCTACCCTGAACTCGGCGAATCGGCGATCGACAAGCTCATTGACGCCCTCCACCGTCTGCGCGCCATGCCTTTGCCCTCCAATCCTGAAGTCGGTCCCACCACCTTGAACATCGGAATGATTGAAGGCGGCCGCGCTCCCAACGTAATTCCCGATCACGCCAAGGCTCACCTGCTCTACCGCCTGGTTGGCCCCTCTGAGGGACTTCGCCAGCGCATCATCGAAGTCGTCGGCGCACTGGCGGATGTCGAGTTTACTCTCGAAATTCCCTACGTGAAGCTGCGTACCGTCGGCTCGCTGCCCACGGTGGCGGTTTCCTTCACCACCGACATCCCTGCCCTCGACCAGTGGGGCGAACCACTTCTCCTGGGCCCGGGCTCTATCCACGTAGCCCACACCCAGCACGAGTGCATCGAAAAAACGCAGTTGCACGCCTCCGTGCTCATCTACTATGCGATGGCCAAACAACTGATGGCTTCGCTTTCTCATCCCCAGTAAGATGGATCGGGGCGAGCTTTTTTCTTATCCCAGAAACGCTCATGGCGACCGAACCCAAACCCGAACACGCGCACACCAATTCTCTGGCCAGCGCTTCTTCTTCCTATCTGCGCTCCGCCATGCATCAACCGATTCGCTGGTATCAGTGGGGGGAAGACGCCTTTGCTGAGGCCCAGCGTCAAAACCGTCCCATTCTTCTCGACATAGGCGCGGTATGGTGTCACTGGTGTCACGTGATGGACCGCGAATCCTACGATGATCCGGAAGTCGCCGCCATCGTCAACCAGCACTTCCTCGCTATCAAAGTGGACCGCGATGAGCGCCCCGACATCGACAGCCGCTACCAGGCCGCCATTGCCGCCATGACCGGCCAGGGCGGCTGGCCCCTTACGGCCTTCCTGACTCCTGATGGCAAGCCGTTTTTCGGTGGAACCTATTTTCCACCATCGGAAAACTGGGGACGTCCCAGCTTCAAGCGTGTACTGCTTTCCATCGCCCAGGCCTTTCGCGAAAAATCCGCAGAAGTTGCCGAGCAGGCCAACACCGTCATGTCGATGATCGGCCAGTCGGAATCCTTTGCCGGCCGCGCCGAGCGCGTCTCACCCCAGGTGATCGACAGCGTCCTCGGTTCCGCTCATAGCATGTTCGATCCGCGCAACGGCGGCTTCGGAAGCCAGCCCAAATTTCCGCACTCATCGGCAATCGATTTGCTTCTGCATCGTCTCGCCCGCACCGGCGATCCCGATGCCCGCAATATAGTCGTCACCACACTGGAACACATGGCTCGTGGCGGCATCTACGACCAGCTTGCTGGCGGCTTTCACCGCTACTCCGTGGACGACCGCTGGGTGGTCCCCCACTTCGAAAAAATGTCCTACGACAACTCTGAGCTGCTGAAGAACTACGTCCACGCCTACCAGGCAACCGGCATTACCTTCTTTGCCGCGGTTGCAAAAAACATCATCCGCTGGATGGACGAGTGGCTCAGCGACCGCAACCATGGCGGCTTCTACGCTTCCCAGGACGCCGACTACTCCATGGACGACGATGGTGACTACTTTACCTGGACAACAGACGAAGCCCGCCAGGTCTTATCTGAAGACGAGTTCACCGTCGCCTCGCTCTACTACGACATCAACGAAGTCGGCGAGATGCACCATAATCCGGCAAAGAATGTTCTCTACGTCCGTGCCTCCATCGATGAAATCGCAATTCGCACCGGAATGCAGCACGACCGCATCAATTCGCTGCTCGAATCCGCCAGGCAAAAGCTCTACGCTGCGCGCTTGAAGCGGCCCACTCCCTATGTGGACAAGACGGTTTACGTGAGTTGGAATGGGCTGTGTATTTCTGCCTACCTGCAAGCCGCCGCCATTCTTGCGATGGATCACTCGCGTGATTTCGCAATGCGGTCGCTGGATCGCGTGCTCAATGAAGCCTGGGATCCAGCTCGCGGCCTCAAGCATGTGATCGCGTATTCAGATCCCGACGCCGCCCCAACCGAAACTGCCGGCCTTCTGGATGACTATGCTTTCCTCGCCCTGGCCTGCCTGGATGCCTGGGAGTCGACTGCCGATCTCCGCTACTTCAACGCTGCTCGTCAGATCGCCGACCAGATGATCGAGCGCTTCCACGATTCAAACGGCGGCGGCTTCTTTGATGCCTTCGCCGATCAATCATCCGATGACAGCGTTCTGGGCGCGCTCGCTGTCCGCCGTAAGCCGTTTCAGGATTCTCCCACGCCGGCTGGCAACAGCTCCGCCGCAATCGCATTGCTGCGCTTGCACGCCTACACTGGCGACGCCTCGTATCGCGAAAAAGCCGAACGTACTCTGGGGGTCTTTGCCGGTTTGGCGGAGCAGGTGGGAATCTTTGCGGGAACTTACGGCATCGCCGCCGTCTGGTGTTTCCAGCCACACACCCAGGTCGTGGTGATCGGCGACGATGCACGTGCCAGCCAACTCTACGCTGCCGCCATCGCTCCGTTCGCTCTCAATAAAGCGGTCATCCGCCTGCGCAGCGGTCAAGTTACAGCACAAAATCTGCCCCCGGCTCTGGCAGAAACCATACCCGCTTCTCCTGCGGCGAGAGAAGGAAAATCATTGGCGCTCATCTGCTCTAACTTCTCCTGCCGCCCGCCGATCTTCGATCCCGATGATTTGGCCGCCAACATACGCCAAGCTCTTGCATAAACCACGATCCTGAGGGTGCCCGTTCAACCCCGCTCTGCCCGCCATAGTCCCGCTCGGACTCGGTTGAGGGCGGTTGAGTGTGGTTGGGGGCCTTCGCCCGGGAGATCATTCTGCACCCGGTCCTCACCCATTCCCCACCATCAGCGCCACCGGAAAACCCGCCAACAGCGCGCGCACCGGGATAACGCGCGTCTCTCCTGCATGCTCTACCTGAATACTGCGACCGCCGAATACGTTCTCATACTGCTGGGGTGCCAACTCCGCAGGTAGCTGGATGGTTGTGTCACCCCAGATTTCACCAATCGGATAGCGCTCTTGCTCGCCAAGCAGAATTGCGCATAGCCGCGGCGCCACAGTGATCGCCACCCGCTTTTCATGCTGACGCGCAAATGCGACTATGTGCCGCGCCCGGCTTCCCTGCACCGTAAGCGGTCGATATCCGCCCTCCTCAAACAGCAGACGGCACTCTCGCCGCGTGCGCAATGCCTTCCACGTCACGTAAAGCTTGATGCGCCCGTCGTCCATGTGCTCCATCAGATCGCGCAGACATCCCTCCGGCGTGCTGCCTGAACTGGCCTCGCATTCCCGCAATTGCCCCAGGAGCCGCATGCGTTTTCCATAATCCACGGGGCGCCGGTTATCCGGATCCACCAGACTGAAATCCCACACCTCGTTCCCCTGGTAGATATCCGGCACTCCCGGCGAGGTCAGCTTCAGAACAGTCTGCGACAACCCATTCAACATTCCTATTCGGGTCACGTAATTCTGAAACTCGGAAAAATCGGCGACAAACTTGTTTCGTCCTCCCTTCTGCAGGACCGCCTCGATAAATGCCGCCATCGCCCCTTCATAATCCTTACTGGGATTGACCCAGCTGGTCTGTTCTTTAGCCTCGCGCATCGCCTTGGTCAAGAATTGCTGGATGCGCTGCTGGAACTCTTCCCACCCGGCATCATCCAATCGCTCCAAGGGCCAAGTACCAACCAGCGTCTGGTAGAAGAGATACTCATCATTGCGACCAGGCGCCTGGCTCTCTTCGACCACCACTCTCTTGCTGCGGTTCCAGTCCCGCCAGCGCCGCAGCCGCAGGCGCCACTGCGCCGGAATTTCAGACAGCACGTTGATCCGCGCCCGCACATCCTCCGATCGTTTGCTGTCGTGGGTCGAGCTGGACAGCATCGTGTGCGGCCAATTCAGTGCTCGTTGCTGGTTGTAGGAATGGAACTCCTCCGGTGTCACGCCGAATTTCCGTGGGTCACCTCCAACTTCATTCAGCGAGATCAGACGGTTGTAGCGATAAAGCGCCGTATCCTCCAAACCTTTGGCCATCACCGCGCTCGTCACCTGCTGGAATTTCATCGCCAGCCGGATCACTCTGCGCCGGTAGAGACCGTTCTGCTGATCGAGCTCGAGGGTCAACAGTACCCGCCGCAGAAAATCGAAGATGCTGACGTCCGCCGTCGTGCTCCTCCTGCGCGCCAGAGTCACGGCTTTTTCAATGTAGCGTTGGTCCTCCGGAGCTACTTTGCTGCCCGTGATGTACGTCCGATATACCGGGAAACAGGCAATAATCTTGCTCAGGGCATTGCGGATGCTGTTCAGCGTGAAGTCACAGGTGTGCCGGTTGATCAGCGCAATCCTCATCAGCAGGTTCGCGAGTACATTCAGTTCGCTTGCCAGCGCATTTTCCAATGTCAGCTTTTTGCAGCGATACGCCAGGTCATCGAAATCAACGCCCTTTCCAATGAAAGCGTGATACAAGCGCTCTATCTTGGTAACGGCCGTATGGTCCACAAACAACCCGTTCACCTGATTGGTGAATTCATATCCTGTGGTTCCGGAAACCGGCCAATCCTCCCGCAGGCGTTCCTCGCCTGTGAGGATCTTTTCCACCACCACATATAGCCCATCCCGTTTGGCTTGCGAATCGCCGCCCGCCGAAGCCGCGGCCGCCTCCGCCTGCAGGCGCTCCAGGTATTGCGCCGGATCGTACAGGCCGTCCGGATGATCGATTCGCAGCCCCTCCAGTTTTCCTTCGCCCACCAGCTTCAGGACCAGACCGTGCGTGGCTTTGAAAACCGCTTCGTTCTCCATCCGCAGCGCGGCAAGATCGTTGATATCGAAGAATCGTCGATAGTTGATGTCGTCGGCAGCCGCTCGCCACTGTGCCAGACGATAAGCCTGCGCCTTGATCAGCTCGTGTAAATCATCGAAGCTTCTGGGATCGCCTACAGTACCATTCAGTACGCGAACGTTGTCGTTGATAAACTCCCGAATTTCCGGCGACCGGGCGCACAGTGCCGCCAATCGCCGCTTCTGAACCTCCTTTTCGCGGGTTCGCTCTGCCGCCTTCTCTGCCGCCTTTTCTCGATGTCCTGGCAGGTGAGAGAACGCTGTGGCGACACTTTGCAGCTCGAGAAGGTCAGGATTCGTCGCTTCCAGCCGCTCTGGCAAGCGCTCCCCTCCCATGTTCAGAATTCGTGGATATTCTTTGGGATCGATGGGAAACCGGTGCTGGTGATAGAAGATGCTGAATTCCCCTGCCTCCTGGTTGAAAGTCAGCTTCAGGTCTCCTGCCTCGAGCACGTTCCCGTACTGATCGGCCAGGATCGGCACCAGCACCTTGCCGTGTAGTTCTTCCTTGATCGGTTCCCAGTCGATATCAAAGTACTCCGCATAAACGGACGCTTCTCCGTCCTCCAGCACATCCAGCCACCACGCGTTATCGCTCCCCATCACTCCCATGTGGTTGGGCACCACATCCAGGATGTGGCTCATGCCATGTTCATGGAGCGTGCTGACGAAGTGCTCGAAGTCTTCCCGGCTGCCGATCTCCGGATTTAACGTGTTGTGATCGATAATGTCGTAGCCGTGGGTACTGCCGGGACGCGCCCTGAGATAAGGTGATGCATAGCAGTGGCTGATCCCTAACTCCTTAAGGTAGGGCACCAGCTCCGCTGCTTGCCGGAACGTAAATTCGCGGTTGAACTGCAGGCGATAGGTCGCGACGGGAATCGTCCGCGCTTTCATCGCTCTCGCTCATTCCTGGCCGCGATCATGATTATTATCCGCACCAATGGTTGCCGCTGGTTGAGCCTGGCGGCGCTCCATCAGCAATGCCAGCGATCGCGCGTGCAGCGGATAGCCGCTTCCGGCTTCATACGATCCCAGCGGCCCGGTGGTATCCAGCATGCATTGCCAGCTCGCGCCCGGTCGCAAGAGGGGCAGGTGAAATGGGACTTCTTCGTGATGCGCATTCAGCATCAAAAGAAAATTTTCATCACGAATGGCTTCTCCACGGTAGCCCTGCTCCTGCAGGCCTTCGCCCGCAAAGTAAACCCCCACACAATTCGTGTGCGATTGGTTCCACTCCTCGTCGCTCATCTCGTGTCCGTCAGGACCGAGCCACAGAATGTCCTTGATGCCGGCGCCTTTGATCGGTCTGCCTTGAAAAAAATTGCGCCGGCGAAAAACCGGGTGCCGGCGGCGCAACCGGATCATCCGCTGCACGAACGACAGCACTTCCCAATTGTGCGTGCCCCAGTCCAGCCAGCTGATCTCATTATCCTGACAGTAGGCATTGTTGTTACCACCCTGCGTATGCCCGATCTCGTCCCCGGCCAGCAGCATAGGAACACCCTGCGACAGCAGCAGCGTGGCCAGAAAATTCCGCTTCTGCTGGCGGCGCAGCGCGTTCACCGCCGGATCCTCCGTCGGGCCTTCCACTCCGCAGTTCCAGCTCAGGTTGTTGTCGGTGCCGTCGCGGTTTTCTTCTCCGTTGGCCTCGTTATGTTTTTGGTTGTAGCTGACCAGATCTTCCAGCGTAAAGCCGTCGTGGGCGGTCACGAAATTGATGCTGGCATAGGGGCGCCTTCCGCTATGTTCGTAAAGATCGCTCGATCCCGTCAGCCGATAAGCCAATTCCCCTATCCGTCCGCCATCGCCCTTCCAATAAGAACGCACCGTGTCTCGATAGCGGTCATTCCACTCTGCCCATCCCACCGGAAACTTGCCTACCTGGTATCCCCCCTCGCCTAAGTCCCATGGCTCGGCGATCAGCTTGACCTGCGAGATCAACGGATCCTGGTGGATGATGTCCAGAAACGCTCCCAACCGGTCCACCTCATGCAGTTCCCGGGCCAGCGCGGCTGCCAGGTCGAAACGAAATCCATCCACGTGCATCTCCTGCACCCAGTAACGCAGGCTGTCCATGATCAGCTGCAGCACTCGTGGATGCCTCATGTTCAGGCTGTTCCCCGTCCCCGTGTAATCGATGTAGTAGCGGGGATTGTCGGGCACCAGCCGGTAATACGCGAGATTGTCGATGCCGCGAAACAACAATGTCGGTCCCAGTTGATTTCCTTCCGCTGTGTGGTTGTACACCACGTCGAGAATTACTTCTATTCCCGCCGAGTGCAGCGTCTTCACCATCGTCTTGAATTCGCTCACCGATCCTGTGGCCGAATACCGCGCCTCGGGAGCAAAATATCCAATCGAGTTGTAGCCCCAATAGTTGCGCAGGCCACGATCTACCAATCGACGGTCATCGATGAAGTAATGCACCGGCATCAGTTCCACGGCAGTAATTCCCAGGTGCCTCAGATGCTCGATCGCCGGCGCGGTCGCCAGCCCGGCATAGGTACCACGCAGAGCTTCGGGAATATCCGGATGCCGCTGGGTAAACCCCCGCACGTGCAGCTCATAGATGATGCTCTCGTGCCACGGAATGCGCGGTGGCCGGTCGGCTCCCCAGGTGAATGCCGGATCGATCACTTTGCTCTTTGGCATTCCTGCGGCATTGTCCCGCCGGTCAAACGACATGTCTTCCAACTTGTGGCCAATCCTGTATCCGAAATGTCCGTCGCTCCAGCGCAGCGTCCCCTGAATGTCCTTCGCGTACGGATCCAGCAATAACTTGTTCGGGTTGAAACGCTGTCCATGCGCGGGATCGTATGGCCCGTGCACTCTGTACCCATAGAGTAGTCCCGGACGGGCCTCCGGCAGATAGCAGTGCCAAACCTGATCCGTTTGCTCCTCCATGCGAATGCGGTACAGTTCGCGCCGCCCTCCGCTGTCGAACAGGCACAGATCCACATGTTCCGCGTGTTCTGAGAAAAGTGAGAAATTGACTCCCTCGCCATCCCATGTGGCGCCTAATGGATATGGACTGCCCGGCCAGACAATCGGCGTACTTTGAAAGGTCAAGCGTCGGTCCTTGCAAGCAGAGGCATTAGGAAAACAGGAGATATTTCACGCTTAGCGTAGCAGTCGGCTTCCACAGCCGACCACTACCCCCGCGCTCACTGCCGACAATTCGCAGTCGCAATCGTCACTCAGAGTGTTTGCCGCTGAGCGGCAGTTACACTCCCGCACCCACGCCCTGCATGTCGCACCTTAGATGCAGGGAATTCGTTACCTCCATCATTTTTTTGGGGAACACTTGCAAACAAGAGGTCTGTCGGACCGTGGTGGCCCACGTTCGCCTTCCTTTGGCTAACGTGGGAGCTCGGGGCACAGCCTCGACCAGACCGTGGTGGCCCACGTTCGCCTTCCTTTGGCTAACGTGGGAGTTCGGGCCGCAGCCTCGACGGCTCCTTCTCACTGAGCACGTGGGAACAAACGTCCCGTCCGTTCAGGTCGCGGCGCAACCTCGACGCCTTGTCCTTACTTTCGGCTCTTTGTCCTCTCAGGTTTTTCGCTCGGAGATTTCAGCAAACCTCACGCAGTTAATACGGTCTGATGCCGATTGTCGTTGCCGCCATTTCAGCTTAAAGAAGAGCAGCGCCTTTGGCTGGAGTTTGGCATGTTCGAGTCAGTCATGGGAATAGGCACGCGCGCAGTTTCCAATATCCTCTGTTCCTTTTATTTTTCCTTTGCAATTCTTGCTTTTGCCGCCACGAGCCTGGCGCAATCTGTCACCGATGAAGTTCACATTCAACCCTTAGTGACAGGCTCAGCCCCCTCGGCATCCTCGCTAACCGATCCCTCTCTGAAACTGCCGGAGAAGTCCTTGAAAGTTGATGTGGATCTGGTGCTGTTGCCGGTCAGCATTACTGATGTCTACGGCCGGCCGGTTGTTGGTTTAGACAAAAGCCGTTTTGAAGTCTTCGAAGGCAAAGAGGAACAGGAGATTCGTCATTTCTCCAGCGAGGACGCCCCTATGTCAGTGGGCATCATTCTCGATAGCAGCGGAAGTATGAAGGAGAAAGCGGAACGTGCGCGCGAAGCCGTGGTCGAGTTCTGCCGTGTGTCTAATCCCCAGGACGAGTTTTTCTTGATTACTTTCAACGACAGCCCGCAAGAGGTCGCAGGCTTCACCAGCCGAGTGGAAGACATTCAGAATCGGCTGGTATTCACCCAACCTAAAGGCCGAACCGCGCTATTCGACGCCATCTACCTGGGCCTGAATCAACTGAAGAAGGCCAGGTATTCGCGCAAAGCGCTGCTGATCGTTTCCGATGGCGGCGACAATCATAGCCGCTACACCGAACGCGAAGTCAGATCACAAGTTGAGGAGGCTGACGTCCTTATCTACGCTATCGGCCTTTACGATCACACTTTCCAAACTCCGGAAGAGCGCCTGGGTCCGATTGTCCTCAGGGATATTTCGGAGGTCACCGGAGGCCGCACGTTCACTGTCGATGATCCCAATACCCTGCCCACAGTTGCCGCTCTCATCGCTACCGAACTGCGCAACCAGTACGTGCTGGGATACCGCCCTGCCGCCTCCTCCCATGATGGCAAGTGGCACAAAGTTAAGGTCAAGATGAAGATGCCAAAAGGCTTCTCGCTCCTGCAGATCCACTCGAGAACCGGCTACTACGCTTCGGCTCAGTAGAGGCTTGCGGGGGAGCGACTCAAGCCCCCACTTCGTATCACATATTGAGAAACTCATTAGTCAATCTGAGTACGGTTGTGTCCCGCACTCCTTACCCACAATCTACTAGGAAAGAACTTCAACCCTGGCAGGCAGAAAACTCACAGGTCAGCTCCAACGCGTTGCCCTAACTCCTTCAGGCTCTGTTTTGGCAAGACGGATGCACTCGTCTGCAGAGCCACTGATTTTGGGAGTTTCGATTATGGCGGAAAGTGACGACTGGAAGGACTTGTGCCGGGCGATCATGATCGAGAAAGACCCCGCCCGACTCATGAACTTGGTGGATCAGCTCAATCGCGAACTGGAAACACGGGAGCGCGAGCTGCGCCGCAAGACTCCTGCAAATGACTCCGAATTGGATTCATTCGGGGAATTCTCGATCGGTTTCGCTTCCTGAGAAGGCTATGAGGGTCAATCTACAGGTTTTCCCCGATTGACCTAGAGTGTTTCCTTGATTGCCATCTGCACATATTCCCTTTAATCATTAGATCAAACCGACGCGAAGCGAGGCAGACGCTGGGACACATGACGCTGGGGCCTGGCGTCTGCCATCTTCTTTGGCCCATTGCTGCCGCCGATCTACGTTCCACAACCTCTAACTCATTGCTGCGGTGCATTTTGCCGGTGTCAATCTTTTGCGAACCCAAGCAGCGACGCTCCGACGGACCATAGCCCGGACGCAGCCGCAAAAATCAAGGCGCCCGCCAGGGCGCCTCGTTGATCTCCTCTGCCGCGTTTTCAGATCTAAAGCTTCGCTTCAATATCCCGAACGATAACCGCGATCGTAGCCCGACTGGTATCCCGAGCGGTACTGATCCTTGTAAGCTTGCTTGCTGCCGAACGACGAACTGTACCCGCGATCGGCATTGCGCCAGTCATCATCATGTTGGGGCCGGTAACTGTGGCCGGTACCGCGATCTTGCGACCCGTGCCGCAATCCGTCCTGATAGCCAACGTTATAGGCCTGGTTTCCCCCATAGGGGCCGCGCCCGTAGCTGCCATTGGGATAAGAGCCGCCATTTGGGTAATAGCCTCCGTTCGGATAATACCCTCCGTTCGGGTAGTAACCGCCCCCACCGGCTTGATAACCGGCGCGATAGCCCGCCATGTACGCATCCCGGTCCCGATCATTGTTCCAACCATGATTATGCGTGCTGTATCCATGGTTGTGTTGACGATCGTAGGTTCCATCATGCATACCCCGGTCGTACCACTGGTTATGTCCACGCGAATCGTAGTAGCCGTCATCGCGTTGCCCGTGCCAGTCGTCCGCGAAGCTTGCTCCGGAAAGGCCCAGCAGCACGATTGCCGCCAGGGCTAACTTCATCGTCCTCGATAACATGTTTCACCTCAGTCTCCGCCGGAGCTTCGGTTCCTTCTTCTGCAAGTGGCCCCGGGAGAGCGACATGTCACAAAGTGGCTAGTCGTACCAACCCGCCGCCGCCGCAATTGTTGCGCAGCCTCGGATTGGCGCATTTAGTGACGTCTGAAGCGTCGGATGGGCTACGAAGCGCGGGGTTCCCAGCAAATCTGCTCTGCGCTGGTCTAACATGGCGCGCCGACGCACTGCCTCCAGGCATCAGATCCATCATGCCCGCCGAACCTGACAATCAGTATTCCTTGATCCGCAAGCTGCTGCCGTTCTCAACTGCAGCGCTGATAATCGCGCTGCTCTATGTCGGCTGGATTTTCTATTCGCGCTGGCAAGAAAACCGTCGCGCCGAACAGAAGGCCGCAGCCGCGAAAGCAGCCGACGCTCGCCGTACTATCGAACAGTTCGGAGGCGGCCGGCTCACCATCCTGAATTTCTATGCGACGCCTGCAACCGTCCATCGCGGCGAAAAAGCACAACTCTGTTACGGCGTATCTAACGCGAAAACGGTTCGCATCGATCCTCCCGTCGCCGCGGATGTCTGGCCATCTATCAGCCACTGCATCGAAGTCGCACCCACGCGCGACACCAGCTACACCCTCACCGCGGAGGATGGTGCAGGCCACAGTGCCATGCAAAAGCTCCTCGTATCAGTCAAGTAATGCTTCACAACGCCGCTGCAGATCGTTGTTACATGGACTTTTCGCCGCGTTCGATCCGAGAACACCCGAATTCACGGGGATTTCATCCGCAATGATTGTCCTTTCGGCCAGTGATCCTTGGCCACTCGTGCACCGCCTGCCGTAATTGGGAAAGCAAAAGCTTTTTTCCACAGTTGCAATGCATTGCGATAACTTCGGCGCGGTGGATAGAATAGATCTGCTTCGCGTCGCCTCGTCGAGTCCACCTGACCAGCTATTCATGAAAAAAAATGTGGCGGTACTCCCCCTCGGACGCGGCGTCGATTTGTCAACCTTCAACCCACGCACCCGCACTTCCGTCTACGTCTTATCGGCACTATTAATTCTTGCCTTTGGTTTTCTGTTCGGTTGCGCCGGCGCAACTCAGCCGCCGTCCGATACCAACTCCAGCACCACGCCCGATTTCTCCATTGCCGCCACTCCGGCGTCGGTAAGTGTTCAACCTGGCACGAGCGGTACGTCATCGGTGACTGCGGCTGTGACTGGCGGTTTCAGCGGGACGATTTCCCTGAGCGCTTCAGGCGCGCCGGCAGGGGTGAGCCTTGCTTTCAGTCCAGCTTCGATTGCCTCCCCGGGCTCCGGCACATCACAGATCAGGATCACTGTTGCCGGATCAGTTGCTGCCGGCAGCTATCCACTTAGCCTGACTGCCAGTGGAAACGGAGCCACGCACTCCGCGACCCTGACTTTGATCGTCACGTCTAGTTCTCCAGTCGGCTCCAGCGACTTCACCCTCAGTGCGACTCCAGCGGCTCTCAGCATCACCCAGGGGGCCGGAGCCGCATTCAGCGTGACCACTGCTGCTGCTGGCAGCTTCAACAACTCCATCTCCCTCAGCGCCTCCGGGCAGCCTGCGGGGGTGTCGCTTCTGATGAGTCCCACATCGATTGCCGCTCCGGGCTCGGGAACTTCGCAGGTGGGAATCAGTGTGGCCAGCTCCGTTCCTGCCGGCAATTATCCGCTCACCGTCTCCGCTTCAGGCGGCGGCGTGACTCACACCACTGCTTTCATGTTGACCGTTGCTGCGGCTGCCCCAGCCACACCTGACTTTGCCATCACCGCTAATCCAGCGTCGTTGACTATCGGCCAGGGCGGTTCCGGCGCGCTCTCCGTCACTACCGCGGTAAGCGGCGGTTTCAATCACGCGATTTCACTGGGTGCTTCTGGACAGCCAGCCGGAGTCTCCGTGGCGGTGAATCCCGCTTCAGTTGCGGCCCCAGGAACCGGATCTGCACAGGTCACCTTCACGGTAGCCAACTCGGTTGCCGCCGGCTCCTATCCGATCACTCTCACCGCGGTCGGCGGCGGCCTCACACGCACTTCCTTCCTGACTCTCACCGTCACGGCGAGTGCTCAGGCCGACTTTACGATCGCCACCAGCCCCAACGTTGTTACAGTCGCCCAAAGCAGTTCGGGGAGTTCCTCGCTGAGTACCACCGTTAGCGGCGGATTCAACAGCACGCTCTCCCTCAGCGCCTCTGGTCAGCCTGCTGGTGTGACCGTGAACCTGAATCCGAATTCCATCGCTGCTCCGGGGTCAGGCACGGCGCAAATTGGAATCAGCGTGGACAATTCTGTAGCCGCCGGCTCTTACACGATTACTCTCAGCGCTATCGGTGGCGGAGACACTCACACCGCGTCCTTGACTCTGAACGTCACTTCCCAACAGCCTGCACCCGACTTCACCGTTAGCGCCAATCCTTCTTCGCTGAGCGTCGCTCAGGGTGCGTCGGGTTCGTCAACGCTGAACGCTGCAGTGAGCGGTGGATTCAACAATACCGTCGCAGTGAGCGCCTCCGGCCAGCCCGCAGGTATGACGGTAAGCCTGAACCCGAGCTCGATCGCGGCTCCTGGTTCCGGCAGCTCGCAGATTGGTATCAACGTGGCTGCCTCGGTCACGCCTGGCAGTTACCAGATCACCTTGAGCGCGGTGGGTGGCAACGTTATTCACACGGCGACACTCGTTGTGACAGTGACTTCAAATCCCCAGCCCAACCCCGATTTCACGGTAAGCACAAATCCCGGCTCGCTCAGCGTGACTCAGGGCGCATCTGGCGTTTCCACCATAACCACTGCGGTCAGCGGAGGATTTAACAACGCCATTGCTCTCAGCGCGTCAGGATTGCCATCGGGCGCGTCCGTCCTCATTAGTCCAAACTCAATTGGCACGCCCGGGTCGGGTACGGCGCAGATCGGCATCAATGTCGGCAGCTCGGTAGTCACGGGGAGCTACCCCATCACCATCACCGCCACCGGTGGGGGCATTACCCACACCGCCATTCTCACCCTGACCATAACGGCTGCTGCCGACTTCTCCGTCGCTGCTAACCCAAACACACTGAGCGTCGAGCAGGGTAGCTCTGGATCTTCAACCGTGACCACTAGCCTGTCTGGCGGCTTCAACAATGCCATCTCCCTGAGCGCTTCCGGACAACCCGCCGGTGTGACCGTCACCATGAATCCCACTTCCCTCGGAGCGCCGGGGTCCGGCACATCGCAGGTAAGCATCAGCGTCGCGAATTCGGTCGCCACGGGTACTTATCCCATCACCATCAACGCGGTGGGCGGAGGCGCTGTCCACACCGCTGCCATCACGCTTACGGTCACCAACAATCCGCAGGCTGCGCCCGACTTCACGGTAAATGCCAGCCCCACTTCCCTGAGCATCGCTCAAGGTGCGTCGGGCTCGTCAACCGTCGTTACCGCGATCAGTGGCAGCTTCACCAACGCCATAACCCTGAGCGCGTCCGGTCAGCCTTCGGGGATGAGTGTAACCCTCAACCCGACCTCGGTCTCCGCCCCTGGTTCCGGAACTTCGCAAGTGAGCGTTTCGGTGGGAAGCTCGGTCGCACCCGCCACCTACCCCATCACCATCACCGCTTCCGGAGGCGGCATCACCCATACGGCCACACTCAACGTCACCGTAACCAGCGCCTCGGCTAACGTGGTCAAGTCTTTCCGTGGCTGCATGCTCAATCAGGACGGCCATCGCTACCAGGCGGTACAGTTCTCGGTTATTACTGCCGGTTCCTATCCCTTCAACGCAACCCTCTATTACGGCGCTACCTGCGATCCCAAGCAATGGGCGGATCAGATCGGTTTCGGTAATCCCATCTCGTTTAGCGGGTTCGGTTACACCTTCTGGTTCATCCACTTCTTCGACGAGCCCAACACCTCTGCCATTTGGACCGTGGGCAGCCAATCCTCCCAATGCTTTGACTACAGCAACGTTCCCGATTGCTGAGTTGCTGCGTCGGTTGCGGTGGACCGGGATGTCCTCCCGCTCCACCGCATTTTCCCCCACCTTCCCCGAGTGACGAATGTCACCATCGCCTCTCCTTCACATCACAGATAGCTGTGCGCATCCCGCCCTATCCTCTATCTTGAGATCAAGACCAGTTCATTCCCAGGAGAGGTCCATGGCTCGGCTGATACGGTTCTATATCCCCAAAAACTTTCGTCCAACCCCCAGAAGCTCCAGCAAGCGGAACCGTGGCCGGATCCTCTTCTTTCCTTACACTCACAAGAGCTTCCTGGATCAATTGCGCAAGGCCGGGGTCCGCATGGCCGCCGCCAAGCGCATTTCCAGCGACCTACCCTCAGGGGCCTGAGCAGATGTTCCGGGCCAAATTCCGGGCCATGGCCCCTGGTTTCCGTTATCCGCCTGATAGATTCTTTGAATTTCCGTTTGCTTTGGGATTGGGTTATCCGTAAAGACATCGCTGTTCGCCCGCTCTTGCGGGGTGTGCCGGGTACATGCTGTGCCGGGAATTTGCTGATGGGAGGCACAGGTGCGCCCAGGCCAGAACGCAATCGAAAGCTACAAAGCGTCCAAGCAGGGCGACGGGCTCTGTATCCGCGAAGATTTGCCGCGCATCATTCGCGAAGGCCACGAAGCCCTCAGTCCCGCTGATAAGGAATTGCTGAAATGGGTGGGCGTGTTTTTCCGCAAGCCCACGCCTGGACGTTTCATGATGCGCATCCGCATGCCCAACGGATTCGCAAACAGCCGCCAGCTTCACGCCATCGCCGATCTCTCCCGCCGGCTGGGAAATCTCATCGTCGACATCACTACCCGTCAGCAACTGCAATTGCGCGGCTTCATCCTCGACAGTATCCCGGAAATCTGGGAGCGCCTGCGCGGCCTAGACCTGCGCACGCTGCAGACCGGTCAGGACAACGTCCGCAACCTCAATGGCTGCGCCCTTGCCGGACTGACGGCCAGCGAGTTGTTCGACGCTTCGCCAGCCATATTTGCGCTCGACCAACTCATCGTTGGCGCCGAGGGCAATCCCGAGTTCACCAATCTTCCCCGCAAATTCAATGTCACCATCACCGGTTGCCTGGAAAACTGCACCCATAACGAATCGCAGGATATTGCCCTGGTGCCCGCGGCAAAGCAGGGACGCCCAGGTTTCAATGTGCTGGTGGGCGGCAAAATGGGCTCGGGCGGTTTCACCCCTGCCGCGCCTCTCGACTTGTTTGTGCAATTGCATCAGGCGGCCGAAGTCGTGGCCGAGCTGGTTCGCATCTATCGCGATCATGGGCCGCGTGAGGCACGCTCTAAGTGCCGCCTCTCCTTCCTCATCGAAGAGCGGGGCCTCGAGTGGCTACGCCATGAGTTGCAGGCTCGCACCCCGTGGCGGCTGGAGTCCTGTGGCCGCGACATGCGACGCCTCTATCACGCCGACCACCTGGGAGTGGTGCAGCAGAAGCAGGAGGGTTTGGTAGCCGTAGGACTTTCAGTCTCTTCCGGACGCCTGCATCCCGACCAGATGGACGAACTCGCCCATCTGGCCGAAGAATACGGTGACGGGCAGGTACGGCTTACGACCAGCCAGAATGCCATCATTCCCAACGTGCCCGAGGCCTCGTTGGATTGGCTGCTGCGCGAGCCTCTGCTGCGCGAGTTCTCTCCCCAGCCTTCCCCATTTTTCCGCCGCATGGTGGCGTGCACGGGAACGGATTTTTGCAATCTGGCGCAGATCGAAACCAAGTCACGCGCTGTCGAGCTTTCTCAGGCTTTGGAACAGCGCCTTGGCAAAAATCTCGAACCTCTCAGCATTCACTGGTCAGGTTGCCCCGCAGGATGTGGCAATCACCAGGCTGCACAAATCGGTTTGCGAGGTTTCAAAGCCAATATCAACGGCGAACTCACCGAAGCCGTGGCGGTTTACATGGGCGGACAAACCGGGCCCCATACCAGGCCAGGCGAGCTCGTGCTCGACTGTGTCCCCTGCGACCAGCTCGCCGACGTGGTCGTCGACCTGATTCGCAAACATCATCTTGCCCGCGAACCCAAAGATCCCACTAACTCTGAATTCGATGTTCCCCGGAATTTCGTTCGCCTTTCCGAGTTGAGCAAGCCGCGACCGTACCCCGATCCGGCCTGACGGCTGCCCCCAATCTGATGTCCGAAGGAGTGCAAAGTGGATTACGTCACCCCAACTGAGATCATCAATGATTCCCTTCAGGCCGCACGCAAGAAAGCCTCCCTGTCAGTTCGCGACATGCTGCTGCGCGGAATGCTCGCGGGTTCCTTTCTCGGCTACGCGACCTCTCTCGTATTTGTCGTGAACACCCAGGGCACGCCGCCGGTCGTCGGCGCAATCCTTTTCCCCGTAGGCTTCGTCATGCTGGTCCTGTTGGGACTGGAACTAGCCACCGGGAATTTCGCCCTGCTTCCCATGGGAGCCCTGGCCGGAGAAGTCCGCTGGCGTGACCTGCTTCGCAACTGGACTTGGGTTTACATCGGAAACTTGATCGGCAGCGTGCTCTACGCGGCGCTGTTCTTCCTCGCCATCACCAGCTTCCGCACCAATGATGGCGGCGCAGTCGCTGCTCTGGTAAAACAGGTGGCGCTGAAGAAAACCATCGGCTACATGTCGATTGGCGGCAGCGGCTGGGCGACCGCAATAGTCAAAGCCATCCTCTGCAACTGGATGGTCACCATCGGCACCGTGCTGGCATTGGTTTCCCGCTCCACCATCGGCAAGATCGTCGCCATGTGGCTTCCCATCTTCTTGTTCTTTGCCCTTGGCTTCGAACACTCCATCGTCAACATGTTCGTGATTCCCGCAGGCATGATGATGGGCGCCCCTATCACTATGCGGCAGTGGTGGTTCTGGAATCAGATTCCTGTCACCCTCGGAAATGCCTTGGCTGGCTTCCTGTTCACGGGTGTCGCTTTGTACGTCACTCATGGCGCCAAGGCCGCATCAGCATCGGCGCCCGTTCCGACGGCGGCCGAGAAGAACCAACTGGAGCTGGAACCCGCTCTCAGCCGCAGCGCCGAGATGGCTTCCTAGGCGGGTTGGGGTGGCCTCCCCTTCCGCCCTCTTGCGGGGGAGGATAGAACTAGAAACCTCGGGTGGCCCACTCAAGCCCTCCTTTGGCTTGAGTGGGTAGTTTCCGAGCTCCTGGCGAGTATCATAGTTCTCGCTTCACTCATGGAAAATCACGGCACGGCCTCGCAAACCGCCACAGGATTCGGCGGCCTCAAGGTTCTCTCCCTCGAGAGTCGCCGCGCTCCCGAGATGGCAAAGCTCATCTCCGCGGCCGGAGGTCAGCCGCTGGTTGCGCCCTCCATGCGCGAGGTTCCCATCGAGTCCAACCAGGAAGCCTTGCGCTTTGCTGAACTGCTGTTTGCCGGGGGAATCGACGTCATAATCTTCCTTACCGGCGTGGGCACGCGTGCGCTCGCGAAGGTCGTCGAGAGTCGCTACCCGCGCGAGCGCTTCATGGCTGCGCTCAGTCAGATCCCGGTCATCGTGCGCGGCCCCAAGCCTGCGGCTGCCTTGCGGGAACTGGGGATCCCAGTCACACTCGCCGTTCCCGAACCCAACACCTGGCGAGAATTGGTGGAAGCCCTCGATCAAAATGCCGATTCCATCACGCTGGCCAACAAGACCGTGGCCGTTCAGGAATATGGAGAATCCAACACCGAGCTGTTGACCGCCCTTCGCCGCCGCAGAGCCAATGTGATCCCCGTCCCCGTCTACGAATGGGAGCTGCCGGAAGACCTCGAGCCGCTGCGCGCCGCCATCAAGGCCGTAGCCGCAGGCGAGGTGGACGTCATCCTGTTCACCACTTCGACGCAAGTGCGCCACCTTATGCAGATCGCCGGGCAGATGGGCCTTGCCTCCTCCGTGCAACAGGCTGCAAAACGCATGTTCGTGGGCTCGATCGGGCCGATTACCTCCGATGAATTGCGCAGTGAGGGATTCGCCGTCGACCTCGAGCCCACTCATCCCAAAATGGGCTTTCTGGTCAAAGAAGCTTCCGAACGCTGCCAGGAGATCCTTCGCCCCAAACGCCGCTGAAACAGCCAGCATTCATTTCAAGATCAGGCGTGAGCGAAGCGTGAGCCCGCCGGCGAAATCCCGAGGAACGCAGCGACGAGTGAGCTGCCGAAGGACCTTGCGTTTATTTTTGTCGCTTCGACGAACACAGCCCGAGCCAGCTCTTTCTCTCCTTGTCACCATGAGCGCGTGCAGCAAGCGCGGGATCTGCAGTTATCAATCAGTATTGCGACCACTCAGTCTCTGTTCCTGAGTGCTTGTTTGAGGGATGAATCGCTCTCCTGGTGGAAATCCCTTTACGCTTTACGACTAAGCTGCTTGGAGAATTGCTAATCACATCGGCAGAGTTCACTCTATTGCGGGCCAGCCGCACCTCTCACCCGCGGAGGAACCAAATCTCATATGTCCGGCACTTCTCTTTCGGGCGATAATCAGAAGACAGTGAGAATGCGAGTCCCGGCAGAGCAAAGAAAGTGGAAGCGCCTGCCCATTTCGTTCCCGCTGTTCGTCAGCGGCACCGATGAGTACGGCAAGCACTTCAACATTCTCGCCATAGCATTGAACGTCAGTGCCGGTGGTTTGTGTTTGGCCATCGACCATCGCATTCGTCCTATCTCTCCCATCCTCGTCAAAATGCCTCTGGGCAACATTTCCAGGGAAAAAGTCACCAGCGATATCCAGGAGCTTGATTCCGTCATCGTTCGCACCGAGCACCGTGAACGACGCCGGCTGCTTGGGGTGAAGTTCAACCAGGCCCTCTGTTGACCGCTTGCTCCTGACATCTCGATCGTAAGGCTACATTCCCCCGCCTCCTCGTCTTTTCAGCCACGCCGACCGCACACTAGAATGTTGCGCAGCGACTTCTGTTTCACGCGTCCCACATGGCCGATCGATCCCCTGAGGCCGAAGATACTCAGCCGAGCGGAAGGCCATCCTCCATTCCACTTCTGATCTTCGACGGCCGCTGCGATTTCTGCCGTGCCTGGGTGGATTACTGGAAGCAGTTGACCGGTGACCGCGTTCGTTATGTCCCTTTTGAGCAAGCCAAGGCCGAATTCCCAGACCGACTGCCAAAGGACCTGAACACCAAAGAACTCGACGCCGTCCGCCTCCTCCTGCCCGATCGCGAGGTCCGCAGCTCGGCCCAAGCAGCGCTTACCGCGCTCTCCTTCGCGCCCAACCACGGGGGATGGCTCTGGGCTTACGAGCGGCTGCCGCTTTTCGCTGCGGTTGCCGAGGGCGCATATCGAGTGATCGCGGCACACCGCAATTTCGCAATGAAAATCACTCGCCTCTTGTGGGGCATGCCGATTCCACCCAAGAGCTATTCCATTGCCGTCGAGACTTTCCTGCGCGCTCTCGGCCTAATTTACTTCATCGCTTTTCTCTCCTTCGGAGTTCAAGCGGCGGGGCTTATCGGCTCCAACGGTATCTCTCCCGTCTGCGAAGTGATGCAGGCCGTGCAGGAAAACTTTGGCGCCGCCAGCTACCGGGTTTTCCCCACCGTTCTCTGGTTCGGATGCGGCGATCGCGCCCTCGCAATTTCCTGGATTCTCGGCATTGTCTTCTCCGTTTTCTTGCTGCTGGGAAGACAAAAACGTGTCGCATGTGTCGGGCTGTTCCTGCTCTATTTGTCGCTGGTCACCGCCGGCCAGGTCTTCATGGGCTATCAGTGGGACGGCCTGCTGCTTGAGGCTGGCTTCCTGGCGATCTTTCTCGGGTGGTCGCCGCTCATCCTCTTTCTGTTCCACTGGCTGCTGTTTCGCCTGATGTTTATGTCCGGCGCGGTCAAGCTGTTCAGCGGCGATCCTACCTGGCGCAACTCTACCGCGCTCGGGTATCACTGGGAGACACAGCCTTTGCCCACACCACCCGCCTGGTACGTCTTCCAACTCCCGGAGTGGTTTCAGCGCGCCGCCACCGCCAGCACCCTTGCGATCGAGCTTGCCATCCCCTTCCTGATTTTCTTCCCGCGCCGCGTTCGCTTTCTCGGCGCCGTTGTCATCATCGCCTTGCAGATACTGATTTTCATTACCGGAAACTACACGTTCTTCAACCTGCTCACCATCTCACTTTGCCTGCTCCTGTTCGATGATGCCTTTCTCTCTCGCTTCATGCCTCGTCGACTCGCTCTTGCGCTTCGTATCCGACCGGCCGAAACTCCTGCGCCCTCCCAAAATTTCTCGACACTCCGCCGGGCAATTGCAGCTTGTCTGGCTGCGCTGATCCTTCTGGTCAGCGTCTCCGAAATGACCGCGCGCTTCCTGCGCTTCGAACTGCCTTTAGCTCCGGAAGCTCTCCGTCTGGTGGGGCCCTTCAATATCGTGAATAGCTACGGCCTGTTTGCGGTGATGACCACATCGCGTCCGGAAATCACCATCGAGGGCTCAAATGACGCTGAACATTGGCTGGAATATTCGTTCAAATACAAGGCCGGCGACCTCAAGCGGCGGCTGCCTTGGGCCGAGCCTCATCAGCCTCGCCTCGACTGGCAGATGTGGTTCGCCGCTTTGGGCAATTACCGCAGCGATCCGTGGATCCTGCGCTTCTCTTATCGCCTGCTGCAAGCCTCGCCTGCAGTCCTCGATTTGATGGACACAAATCCCTTTCCCTCCGCGCCGCCTCTCTACCTCCGTGCAATGGTGTACGAATACCACTTCACCAACTGGGCGGAACGGAAGAAGACTGGCGCCTTGTGGCGAAGGGAAGTCAAAGGCTACTACCTCCCACCACTCGATCTGGGAACATTGATGCGCGCTGGCGTGCACTGAGAGGTGCTGCCAGTCCCATGCGAGGCAAATGGCAACTCAGGCTACTGCGTTCGAATCGAACAGATCGCTCCGAGGCCAGAAGTCGTCAGGCAGAGGACCCTGACGCTTGTCCACCTGCTCGGCGCGACACCATATCTCACCGCAGTGCGGGCAGAAGACTGTGAAAGCCGGCCTTCTCCGCTTCAATGTTGGTTTCTCCCCCCACTCGGTCGTGATCTTCAGGGGGATAAATTTGCCGCAGCTGCACTCGACGCCCCAAAAATAAAAGGATTTGCTGACATCCATAAAGCCAAATCTAGCCAAGTTAAGGCTTGGCTGCAGAGACCGAGATCACTCTTCGCTGTGATTGACACTATCTCTGAGAGTTCAGTGAGATAAGAAGAAGGAAAAAGCCAGCTCAAGAATGGCCAGCTCTTACTCGGTTTTGAACTTGAACACCACGGTCTCGGTCGTGGCTTCGGAGCCAGCTTCGAATTTCCACTTCTTGATGGCGTCCTCGGCCGCCTGCACGAGCACGGGGTGTCCGCCAATTACGTGAGTCTGCTTCACGGTACCGTCGGGCGCTACCCCCACTTCGATCTTCACCGTTCCGCTGACATTCATCTTCCGGGCCAGGTCGGGATAGACCGGCGTCACACGCACTTTGGCTTTTCGCGATCCCTCTTCTTGTGCCAATGCCCCGACGCCGTGCAAAAGTACCAGGGTGAGCACAAAGGCAGCGGTCACCCGACGGCATAAGACCCTGATTCGCATCTGATTGCATTGGTTTTAGCGCGATCGATCCAGGACAAGCCAGATTACTGGAGTAATTGAACTATCGGAGAAGGGGAAACTCCTCATTCGGGAATCTAAGGAAAGATGAACGCCAAAAACCTGATAACAGCCTGATTCTCGCAGTGATTTGCTAGCCCCGCAGGTCCGGCATGGGTTGAACCTCGTGTCGCCCGTCCTCGTCGACCTCCCGCGACCATCGCCAGGCATCTATGGACAACACTCCAGGGCCAACGATCAGCAGGAAAATCAAACCCAGCCACATGGAGATGTCGGTGCGTGCCTCGTGCAACATGCTGAGCACACCATAGTGCTTGAGCTGCGGGAGCGAAAACCGCCAATATCCATGGCCGAGCCATATGGGAATCTTCGTCGAAATGATCGCCACGCTGATGTCGATCAACAAGAGAAACGCCGCCAGCCGCGTAAATAGCCCAATCAGTACCAGTGTGCCGCATACGATCTCCACCATCGCCACCAGCGGCCCCATCAGTTGTGGCACCGGAATACCGATCGACGTAAACCTTCCCACTCCCAGTTCCTCTGGCAGAACAAACTTGAGAATCCCTTCGGCCAGAAAGACCCATCCCACCAGCAAACGTATGATCATGATCGCCGCAGAAGTTACTCGTGCATTCATGCTCGCCCTCTAACTCTTCTCACCAATGCTTCGAAAATAGGCTTGGTTCGCCAGATGGCAGGCCGCCGCGGCATGATGTCCGAAGACCGCGTCCTGCAGCACCGGCTTGCGCGTGCGCACCGCCTCAAAGAAGTTCCACAAGTGCGGCTGCAGGTCGTTGTAGGAAGGACCGCGATAAGTAGTAACCTCCGCCAGCCTTTCGTGTCCTGGCTGCGACTTGTGCTCCTCGTGCCACTGCCGGATGTACTCTTCCCGCATTTGGTGCGGGAAGCCCTGCGAGTAATAGCTGGGCTCCAGATCGACTCCGGGTTGCGGTGTGTACGTCAGAGTGCGGTCGGTGATCTCCAGCAGGCCCTTCGATCCCATGATGCGTGTCATCTCAGGTGTCTCTGTGCCCAGGGTCAGCCGCACATATACCGGCATGCGGCCATATTCAAAGAGCACAGTGTGCAGGTCCGGCATATTGCGTCCATCCTTCCAGCGGACGATCCCGCCATAGGCAAATGCGTTGTCCGGCGCCTGATTGATCCCGGTAATGAACTGCACTCCGCTGACCAAGTGCACCATCAGGTCGCCGGCGACTCCGGTTCCATATTCCTTCCAGCAACGCCAGCGCGCGAATGTATAAGGATCGAATGGCTTGCGCGGCGCGGGTCCGAGCCAGGTCTCCCAATCCAGGTTGGCCGGAGAAAGATCCGGCGGCGGAGGATACTCCCAGGCGCCCGTTGGATCGTTCCGCCCCAGCGACAATTCCACCTGCAGCAAATCGCCGATCGCGCCCTGGCTGTACAGTTCGCGCGCCTTGCCCAGAATTGCCGAACTGGTGCGCTGCGATCCCACCTGTACGATGCGATTACTCTTCTGTGCCGCCGCGACCATCTCATTTCCATCTGAGAGGCTATGCGACATCGGCTTCTCGCAGTAGACGTCTTTGCCCGCGCTCACCGCGTCCACCACGATGCGCTTGTGCCAGTGATCGGGGACGGCCACGATCACACAGTCAATTTCGCGATTTTCGAGCAATTCCTGGTAGCGGCGCGTGGTTGGCACATTAGGCCCTGCAATCTCGCGCGCCAGCGTGTGGCGCCCGTCATACACATCGCACGCGGCTGCGCACTCCACTCCCTCTAATTTGATCGCATTCGTCAGCAGCGGCGAGCCTTGCATTCCAACGCCAATGATCCCGAAGCGGACGCGATCGCTAGGCGCGGGGGATGGCGCCGTCCAGGCGCGCTCAGGTTCGAGAAGAATCGTGTGGCCGGCAACCGCCGCTCCGGCTGCCGCCGCCGTGGTCTGTAGAAAATCGCGCCGTGAGAATTTATGCACAGTAGACTCCAGATTGGCTTTGAAGGGGATAGCCCTCAAGCCGTCCGCAAATGACAAAAATCATTCGGGCTTTCAGCCTTGGGGAAAATTCATCCATCGCAAAGAGATTTTTCCCGCAACCTTTTCCGTTCTTTGCTGAAGCGAAATTCCCTGGCGCCTCAATCACGCATCATGGCCGCAGCGGCTTCACCTGCACCTGCTTGAAGAGCACCACATCCTTGTCGCTGTGATTTTGCAGACCAATATATCCCTCGTTAGGCCGTGGCCCGCGTGTCGGTTCATACTCCTTCTGGCGCTCGGGAACCGGCTGGCCTTCGCTGTAGTCAGTTACCTTGACACCGTTCACCATCACGATTGTGCGCGGCCCGTCGAGAGTGATCTCCATCGTGTTCCACTCCGGTCCCGGCTTCCCAGGTCTCGCCATCGCCTTGGTCAGCGAATACAGCACGCCCGTCACGTGATAATCGTCCTCGCGCCCGTCGATTTGCGCCTCGTACCCGTAGTTCACCGGCATCCAGGGCTCGCGCGGTTCGATGGGAATGCGGATGAACACGCCCGAGTTGTCATTTTCATGCGCCATTTGAAACACCACGCGGATCACGCAATTTCCAAACTTGCCTCCTGTCCAGTACAGCAGGCCCATGCCACCGTGCGTCTCGATGAGGCCGTTGCTGACCGTCATCTCACCCGGACCAACATGCTTCCATCCGCTGAGATCACGGCCATTGAACAAATCCTTCCATTCGCCGGATCCAGTCTGGGCAAGCGTTGAGACGTCGACCATCAAAACCACCAGTAGGAATATTCGAAGCAGGTACATTTTCGGCTCCAGGAAGCGCGCTACCTCAGTGCGGGTGCGCGTCGCTGTATGGCGCACAGCATGGTACTCGAATCGGACGGAACTCCATAACCTCCGCCCGCGTCAGGTCGGGATCGTACAGATTGAGCTGCCACTTTCCATCTCGTCCGATCTGTGGACGGTCCGCGCCATCCCATCCGCGTGCCCGTAGTTGGTCAACAATCCCTTCGATCTTCGGAACTCCCAGCGCAAAATGATTGACCACTCCCAGTTCACGCGGCGAAGCATCAGGCCTGACATTCAGCATGTATTCCAGCCAATCACTGCCGTCCGGGACCTGCATATCGACCCAGTCGGTTTTGTCCTCCTTCATGCCACCCTGCCAATAAAGCCGAAAGCCGAGCAGATCGTGATAGAAGCGGTCCTCTGCCGCTCGATCATGCACGACAAAACCGGCGTGGATCATACGAGAGCTGATAGGAGGCGGCGTGCCGCTCTTGTCGGATCGAATTCCTTGCGTTGCCGAAGCGTCAGCCCCTGCGGCGTATTGCACAAAGCTGATGCGGTTACCCTCCGGATCTTTGACTCGGAACGCGTGGCTTCCATCGCCCTCGCCATCGACGCTGGCAGGAACCTCTATATGGTTCGCGGCAAGAAACCGACGCAGAGCCTCGGCATCCGGGGTCTCGAACGCAACTTCGTACAGGCGGCTGACGGAATTCGTCGGCGGCTTCACGAAAAAGCACACATTCAGGTATTGCCGCGGATTAATCCGAAAGCGCAAGGCCCGCGGCAGCCGATCATCATCGGCTGAAACCTCAGTGAGCCCGAGTTGCTTTCCATAAAACTGCCGGGCTCTCTCAAGATCAGACGTGATTACGGTCACGTAGGCCACGCCTGTAATCGGAGGGCGCTGCTGCGCGCAAACCACGAGCGACGGGGCACAGCAAAGCAGAAGAAGCATCCGCAGCCGCATGAGCGTGACGGATTATATGGCAGCACGCGGCACCACCCAAACTGTGGCTGCCCCATCCTGAGCGCAGCGAAGAGTGGGTGGCAATTATGTCTGTACCGCCAGGCCGATCTTCCGTCAGGCGGACCAGTTTACGGACCGGTTGCGAGGACGGTCAAACAGATGACTCGCTTATTCCGATGGGACACCAACCGTCACTTACAATTACGATGAATCTGCACCGTGGGGCTGGGGACTCTCCAATTACAAAGGAAGAAAGACCACACAATATACTCGCAACGCCAGCACCGGGACGACCATCACCGCCGATCTGTTCAACTACGATACGATGGGCAGGGTCACGCTGCTTGAATCCTGTGGTCCTTATAACTGTTCGGGGAACAGCTACGCAGTTCAGTACGCGTACGATCTCTTGGGTAACGCAACTGGCTTAAGCACGGATACGGTTACCTTCGGCTATTCTCGCAACACAGCGGGAAGAGTCAGTGCGATCACCAGCACTTTGAATGACTCACAGCATCCCGGCACTCTGCTTTCCGGTGTGCACTACAATGCTCTCGGCGAGATCACTTCAGGGACCATGGGCAACAACTTGGCAGTTTCCTACAGCTACTTCCAGCGCGGTTGGCTGTACTCTACCAATCAACAGAGATAT
>DASPRM010000135.1 GCA_035624455.1 Terriglobales bacterium | reverse complement strand
GTCCGCTGGTTACACCCAGCAGCAGCATCAGCAAGCCCTGCCCCACCAGCCAATGACGAATCCGGCGCTGCGCCCGCAGTGCGATGGAGCGCACTCGTCCGCGTCGCGGTTCGTGAAAAAAAGACAGGAACCAGTAAAAGGTGCGTTCCCCGTCCAGGATGAAGTAAGCAGTCAGGATTGCCCAACTGAAAAGGGCAATCAGCAGGCCGGCCATATTCTTGAGGATCTCCACGGGGGTGCCGAGGGACGCGGCAATGCGATCCTCAAACGCCGCCGCATCGAACGTCTGCATCAGGGGGAGTTGGCGAATACGTTCAGTTACGCCGGCCATGCGCTGAGGAAAGGCAGCGGAGAAAGTCTCCAGGTCACGAAGCACAGGAGGAATGGCGAAAATCGCCAGCAGGACGAAGATGATCAACACGCCAACGATGATGATGAGAATGGCGGTGATGCGGTCAGGCCACCAGTGGCCTATGTGGATGCGGCGGATGCCTTCGATGGCTGGATTCAGCACCACCGCGAACAACACGCTGGCGTAGACCAGCATGAGCACGTCTCGCGCTTCCCAACATAACCACAGAAACAGCAGGACCCCGAAGGTGAAAAGGATGTCCGAGCGGTGGGTCCTGAAACCCAGGCCGGCTGGTTTCTCTTCCGAAGCCATGGTTTGTGCGGGAAAGCCGCGTGCCCGATTCTAGCGGCTGAAACCGGGAAATGGGAGAACTTTACGCTGCCCCACAGATTACTCCCGTATAACCTCGACCTTTTCCGAAGCGACTAGAATGCGCTGGACCTTGTACTGGTCGTCCACCCAGAGAGCCCATTCCACGCCTTCCACTTGCAGGTTGAAGCGGTTCAGCTCCCGCTGCGCTCCTCGGACGGGCGTGCTCTCCTTCCCCACAAACTCGATGCTCACCATCTCAGAGTTCTGTTGCCTTGGCACGAGCACGCCGAACTGGGTACGCGTCATGGCGCAGCCCTGCTGGGACTGCGAAGCACGACACTGAGCCGCCAGATAACGCCAGAGCAGGATCTGGCGGTGGCTGAAGAAGTAATCCTCCAGAATCAGCGTCGATGTCGGCAGAAGGAAGGAGCGCTCGGCCGCTTTCTGAGTTTCCGTGGCGGCGATGTGCTCCACCAGAAATTCGTTTTGCGGTTCCACCACAGCCTGTGCGCTGCTTGATCCGAATTCCGACCACTTGTATCTGACCAGGTCGCCGCTGGGCGAAAGCTTCATCTCCGCCCGCTGCCCATTCTTGCTCCCGTCCTCGAGGCGGAGCTCCGAGCTGGCAAGGCTCTCTTCCGGCGACTGGCTGATCTGAAACTTCTCCGTCGCCACGCGGCGTCCGGCCACGAAGATGCCAAAAGTGCCGGAATCCACCACCTGTTCGGCTTTCTTGCTGCCGGCGACAATTGCAGGTGGCGAGAGCAGCAGCACGCAAAAAATGGCCAGCAATTTAGACTTCATTGGGGAAATCCTTGGCGATGTTACTCCTGGGAACCAAGCCCAGCCGCCTCGCCACCTCGACCGCGACCTCGCCAATGGTCAGACGGGTAGTATCGATGCAAAGGTCAGCCTTCATATAACTGTTCCGCCGGGATTCGTACAGTTGGCGAAATTGGTTCTCATCCTGAAACATCGGGCGCCTGGCGCCATGTTGCCGGCAGCGCTCCATCAGAGTCTCCGGCGAGCCATTCAAGAACACGATGCGCCCTGCAGCCGATCGAAGCAGCCTCCGGTTTTCCGACTGAACAAATGCGCCTGCACCGATTGAAAGCACGGTGGGCGATTTCAATCCCCCCAGGACCGCGCCCAGGGCTTCGGTCTCAAGACGACGAAATTCCGTTTCGCCCGACTGCTCGAAGATCTCTGCGATGCGGCGTCCGGTTCGTGCAGAGATCACATCATCCAGATCGACAAATTTCCACTGCAACCGTTGCGCCAGCTCTTGTCCGACACTGGTCTTTCCGGCTCCCATGTACCCAACGAGCACAACGGCCGCCGGAGTGCCGGGGTTGGCTTTGCGCAAGGTGTGAGTGATATTGGGATTGTAACCGCTGGCGCGAGGAAATGCCTGCCGCGCCTGGGGTGCGAAAATTTCGAAAGTGCTACGCCTACTGCTTGTGGACCTTGATCTTGCCGGTGAAGGAATGCAGTTTAAGCGATGCCCCGCCCGAATTTGAATACCCGGCAAACGACTTGCCCTGCGAAGGCACGAAGGTCATGTGCGCGTTCGGACGGAATTGAAACGCGTCTTCGACGCTGCCAAACACCGAGCGCGCGGTGACGTCCACCGAAGCAGTTGAGGGAATAGCTACGTCAATGTCGCCGGAATGGTTGGTAAAGGCGTAGTCGCCACCGCCGGCAAGATCGCCCATGTACTTGATCTTCCCCTTGGTGGTATTTACGTAAACCTTGGGACCAGTTACGGAGGAAAGCGTAACGTCGCCGCCTGCCGAAGTTACATCCACGTGGCTGTTACGCACATTCGTTAGCGAAACCGGGCCATCTACCGTGCGCACGTGAAGATGTGCGTTCGTGAAGTCCCTTACCTGCACGCTGGAGGACTCGCCTTCCAAGGTTACGTCGCCCACTAACCTCTCCGCGCTAATCTGACCTACGGCAGAATGAACCGTCACGCTGGCATCGGGAGGAACCTGCACCTCGTAGTCCACGCGTCCATCCTCGGGTCCGACGTGCTGAAGATAGTGGGTGCGGACTTCGACACGGTTTCCGTTCTGGTTTCCGTCCACCTCGACCCTATTGCTGCGGGTGCTGGTATTCACCAGCACGTTGCCGCCACTGGATGGCTTGACCGAAACCGGGCCATAGTCGTTGACAATCGAAACCATTGCCCCGTTGGTGACCGGGTAACGAAATTCCTTCTTTTGCTGGCCCAAGGCAGTTACAGACACCACCACGACAGCGCCGGCTAGCATCATGCCGATCTTTGTGCTCCACATACCTTCTCTCCTCACCATCTCCTGCTCAACCTCCCAGCGGCAAAAAAACGAGCCTGGTCGCCTACTCCATAGAGCGTGAAAGCCCCATTTGGTAGATCATAGCCTTCTGATCGTACGCCCGGATCAGGGACTGCCGGGCTTCTTCGTCATAGGGATTCTGCTCCACCGTGCGCTGAGCATCCGAAATGTATGCGTCCACCTGTTTCAGGCTGTTCTCATAAGTGTCCCTCAGCGTGGGATGTTCTGCGGCAATCTGGCGAATCAGTTGTTCCTCCTCGTTGCCGCCTTGTTGGTTCGAAGCGGTGAGTTCCTGGGTCCGGCTACTCGCAGGCGATGAAGAAACTCGCGCCACCGCCAGGCGGTCCTCGCTGAAATCGCGACGGAAAAGAACCGCGCCAAAAACCAGCAATGCGATGGCGGCCGCGGTTGCCAGCCAGGGAACGGCGGCATGGGAAAAAGGAATCAGGTGGTGCATTCTGACAGGAGCCGATCGGATCAGGCCTTCCTCTTCCAGCGTCGCACGTATGTTCTCCCAGACCCGCGGGTGGGGATCGTGAGTTGGCAGGAGTTGTCTGGCTTGCTGCGCGATCAGCCTCAGGTCCGCAAGCAACTCGGAGCAGGCGGGACAACTGCGAAGGTGGGCATCTTGCGCGGCATCTCCTCCGCGGTCAACCACATCGGGCAGAACTTTCTGAAATTCTGCGCAAGTCATTACAATTCTCTCCCCGGCAAAAACATCAGTTTCCATCAGCCACCGTGAAGGTGGCACTGTAACGGTCCCCTCACCGCTTTAAGGCCTTTTCGGCTCTGCTGGACTTGAGGAGATCCCGCAGTTTCATTCTCGCCTTGTGCAGCTGCGATTTGCTGTTGCCGATTGAACAACCCATCATCTCGGCAATCTCATTATGTTCGAACCCCTCCACGTCGTGCAGGACAAATATCATGCGGTAGCCCGGCGGCAGGCTGCCGATGGCGCGTTCCAGGTGGACACGATCGACGGATCCAGCCAGCGACGTATCTTCTGCTCCAAAATCCCTGCGCGGGCTGTCCTCCTGCTGCGGCTCCAGGGTTTCGTCCAGCGAAACCTGATTCAGGCTCTTCTTGCGAAGATGCATCAGAACCACATTGACCGCCATGCGGTGCAGCCAGGTGGAGAACGCCGACTCGCCGCGAAAGGTTGCGATCTTGCGGTAGAGCTGCAGGAACGCCTCCTGCGTCAGGTCTTCCGCCTCCGCC
>DASPRM010000134.1 GCA_035624455.1 Terriglobales bacterium | reverse complement strand
CGCCCCACATCTCCGGCCCGGACAGCGTCCAGGTGATGTCACCGCTGGCCGAGGCGGAAAAGCGCCACATCAAAATTGACAAAGCTTACCTGCTCTCCTGCGTCAATTCGCGGCTTGAAGATCTCGAAGCTGCCGCCCGCGTGCTCGACGGCCGCAAGGTCGCCTCCGGCGTGCAGTTCTATCTCGGCGCGGCCAGCCGCTGGGTGCAGCAGGAAGCCGAGCGCCGCGGCATTTGGCAATCGCTGCTCAATGCGGGAGCCATTGCGCTTCCCGCCGGCTGCGGCCCTTGTATCGGACTGGGAGTCGGACTGCTCAAGCCCGGCGAAGTGGGAATTTCGGCGACGAATCGCAATTTCAAGGGCCGCATGGGATCGCGCGATGCCCAGTGTTATCTCGCCAGTCCCACCGTAGTCGCGGCTTCTGCGATCGCCGGATACATCACCGCGCCAAGCTTTGAAGCGCAAGCTCCCGCCATTCGTCCTTTGACGCGCTCCTTCACGGAACTTGTCGCGCCGCCGCTGGAAGCCGAATCCGTCGATATCATCGAAGGTTTTCCGCGGCAGGTGAAAGCCCGCCTGGTTTTTCTGCCCCAGGATAATCTCAACACCGACGGCATCTACGGCAAGGATTACACCTACCGTGAAGACATCACGGCGGAGCAGATGGCGCAGGTCGTCATGCAGAATTACGATCCCCAGTTCGCTTCGCTCACCCACGCGGGTGACGTAGTCAGCGCCGGCTTCAACTTCGGCACCGGATCGAGCCGTGAGCAGGCTGTCACCGCCCTCAAAGCTAAAGGCATTCCTCTGGTGATCGCCGGCTCCTTCTCGCAGACCTACCTCCGCAACGCCTTCAACAACGGCTTCCTCTGTATCGAGGTGCCGGAGCTGGTAAGAAAATTGAAGTCGGATTTCGCTGCCGCCATCGCCCGCAAGGAGCGCACGATCATCTCTGGCGATCAGATTGAAGTAGACTTCACCACCGGCACGATCCTGTATCGCGGCGCGAAATTCCATTTCCCCGCGCTGGGCAGTGTGCCGCAGTCGCTGGTAGCAGCGGGCGGAATCGAGCAGTTGATTGCTAAGCGGATTGAAAATCTCCAGGAGTCTCATCATGCCTAAATACACCGTCGTTACCATGCCGGGCGATGGCATCGGCAACCAGGTTCTACCCGAAGCGGTTCGTGTGCTGCACGCCATCGGTTTCGACGCCGACTACGTTCACGCCGACATCGGCTGGGATTGCTGGATCAACGAAGGCAACGCCCTGCCCCAGCGCACCATTGATCTGCTGGGGAAACACAAGCTAGGTTTGTTCGGCGCCATCACCTCCAAGCCCAAGCGCGAAGCCGACGCCGAGCTCAAGCCTCAGCTGCGCGGCAAAGGCCTCACCTACTACAGCCCCATCGTGACCATGCGCCAGCGCTTCGGTCTCGATATCTGCATTCGCCCCTGCATCGGATTTCCCGGCAATCCTCTGAACTTCATCCGCAAGAAGCCCGGCGGTGGCTACGAGGAACCACACGTCAACGTGGTTGTCTTCCGCCAGAACACCGAGGGCCTCTACGCCGGCGTGGAATGGACCAATCCGCCCGCGCAGGTACGGGCGGCTCTCGAGAGCCATCCCAAATTTCAGCCTTTCCACGACGTAAAAGACGAGGACCTCGCGATCTCGGTGCGCATTATCACGCGCCCTGCCGCGGAGCGCATCTGCCGCGCCGCTTTTGATTACGCCAGGAAATTCGGCTACAAGAGCGTGACCATCTGCGAGAAGCCCAATGTGCTGCGCGAAACCAGCGGCATGATGGAAGAAGTCGCAAAGCAGGTAGCCCGGGATTACCCCTCAATTCCGCTGTGGTCCACCAATATCGACGCCCAAACCATGTGGCTCACCAAGAATCCGGAAGACTACGGGGTAGTCGTCGCCAGCAATCTCTTCGGCGATGTCATTTCCGACGCTTTTGCCGGATTGATCGGCGGATTGGGATTCGCCGCCTCGGGTAACATCGGCCGCGAAGTCGCGGTCTTTGAGCCCACCCACGGCTCAGCTCCGAAGTACGCGGAGCTGGACCCGCCCATCGTTAATCCCATCGCCATGATTCTCTCCGCCGCCATGATGCTCGAGCATGTGGGCGAGATCGAAAAGGCTCACTTGGTGCGCGCTGCTATCGCCGAGGTCGTCAAGCAGGGCAAAGTGCGAACCTACGATATGATGCGCATCTCCGGCGGCCCGAAAGCCATCAGCCGGGGCGCATCCAGCACCACCGAGATGACCGACGCCGTCCTGCGTGCGCTTGAAACCGTGAAACTGCCCGAAACCGTCGCCGCTGCGAGATAGAGACGAGCATGAGCACACAACAAGTTGCTCCATCACCCATTACGGAAGCCGGACGCTCAGGCAAAGACGTCCGCTCCGATCTGCGCGTCCAGTTCGAAGCGCGCGCCAGCGGCGGGCTCGAGATCGATCTGCGATCCCGCGTCGCCGCCTACTACGGCGACTCCATCCGCCGCCAGGCGCAAGAGGTGTTGGAACAACTCGGGATTTCTCACGCCGCCCTGATCATCGAAGACGAGGGCGCGCTGCCCTACGTCATCTCCGCGCGCATCGAAGCGGCGGTGCGACGCGCCGGACTCGGGCAGGGAAGACGTGCGCTTCCGTCTGCCATCGCACTTCCCGCGCCCTCCGCTCGTGACCGCCTGCGCCGCTCGCGTCTGTACCTGCCCGGCTCCGAGCCCAGGTACTACATCAACGCGGCTTTGCACGGTCCCGACGCCATCATCCTTGACCTCGAAGACTCGGTGCATCCAGCCGAGAAAGATGCCGCCCGCATCCTCGTCCGCAATGCGCTGCGCGCTGTCGATTTCGGCGCCTGCGAGCGCATGGTCCGAATCAACCAGCTGCCGCTCGGCCTGGATGATCTGTTGGAAGTAATTCCTGAGAGCCCCGATCTGGTGCTCATTCCCAAGGTCGAGTACGCCGATCAGGTGAGGGAAGTAGCAGGCAAGATCGATGAGATCAAGTCCTGGCATCACATCGATCGTCCCATCTGGTTGATGCCGATCCTGGAGTCGGCTATCGGCATCGAGAAGGCCTTCGACATCGCCAGCGCGCACGCGTCTGTAGTCGCTCTCACCATCGGGCTCGAGGATTACACTGCCGATCTTGGCGTAGCAAAAACCACCGACGGCTCCGAGTCACTCTATGCCCGCACGCGTCTTGTCAATGCCGCCAAAGCTGCCGGACTCCAGGCCATCGACTCCGTCTTCAGCGACGTCGCCGACATGGAAGGTCTCCGCCGCTGGGGCGAGCGCTCCCGCGCTCTCGGCTTCGAAGGCATGGGCTGTATTCACCCACTGCAGATTCCGGTCATTCACGAGGCTTTTGCCCCATCTCCCGTTGAGATCGAGAAGGCTCTTCGCATCGTCACTGCTTTCGAAGAAGCCCGGAGCAAGGGCCTGGGAGTAGTCAGCCTGGGATCGAAGATGATCGATCCCCCTGTGGTCCAGCGGGCTCTGAAGCTCGTCTCCCGCGCCAGGCAGATGGGCCTGATTCCCGCGGCAGCAGAGGTTCGCTAATGCCGGTTACCGCCAGGATTGAACTCGCGCGCAATGCTGCTGGACGTCTCGTTCCCCTTGAGGTCAATCACAAATCTCAGTCTCCGTTTCTCGGCCTCAACCAATATCAACCCAGCGGCACGAAGGCTGCCCCACCCATCCGTTCGGCCAAAGACTATCCTACGAACGGCGACAAGCGTTTTCCTGATCTCGAGTCTGCCCTCCGCCGCTGCGGTCTGCGCGACGGGATGGTGATCTCGACTCATCACCACCTGCGTGACGGCGATGCCGTAGCCCTGCCTGTACTCCAGACCGCCGCCCGCATGGGTGTGAAGGACCTGATGTGGTTTCCCAGCGCCTCCTTTCCCACGCACGCGCCCGTCATCGACCTGATGGAAGCTGGGGCGGTTCACCACATCGAAGGCAGCATGAATGGTCCCCTGGGCGATTACTGCTCGATGGGCAAGATGCGCGGCATGGGCGTGCTCCGCTCGCATGGCGGCCGCTGGCAAGCCATCCAGGACGGCGAAGTTCACATCGACATCGCCATCATCGCTGCGCCCACTGCTGATCCCTTCGGCAATGCCACCGGCTCGCTCGGCAAGTCCGCTTGTGGCTCACTCGGTTTCGCCCTCGCCGACTCCACCTACGCCGATCATGTCATCGTCGTTACTGACAACCTGGTTCCGTTTCCCTGCGTGCCGTGGCAGATCCAGGGCAACAACGTCGATTACGTGGTCGAAGTTCCATCCATCGGAGATCCCGCAAAGATCGTCTCCGGAACCACGCAGATCACCCGCAGCCCTGACCGCCTGAAGATCGCCGAGTACGTCGCCCAGTTCTTGCGCGACGCCGGCATTATGCGCAACGGTTTCTCGTTCCAGGCGGGCGCGGGTGGCATCGCCCTCGCCTTTGTCGATTACCTGCGGCGCATGATGAAGGAAGCCGGACTCAAAGCTCGCTTCGTGCGCGGGGGATCGTCCCGCTACCTCGTGGAGATGCTGCAGGAGGGCCTCACCGATTACATTCTCGACGGCCAGACTTTCGATCTCGACGCAGTTCGCTCCATCGCCACCGATCCCCGCCACGTCGCCACCTCTCCTTTTACCTCCTACAATTTTCACGGCAAGGGAAACTTCGCATCTATGGTGGACGTCGTGGTGCTGGGAGCGACTGAAGTGGACCTGAACTTCAATGCCAACGTGGTGACCCACTCGGACGGCCGCCTGCTGCACGGGATCGGAGGATGGCAAAACTGCCTCTTCGCCGGCTGCACTATCCTTGCCGTTCCTTCTTTCCGCGACCGCATCCCCGTCATCGTCGACGAAGTCACCACCCTCACCGGCCCCGGCGAACTCATCGACGTGATCGTGACCGAGCGCGGCATCGCCATCAATCCGTGCCGGCAGGATCTGAGCGATGCAGTCAAGGGATCGAAGTTGCCCATCCGGCCACTTGCAGACATCCAGCGCGAGGTCGAAAACATCTGCGGCGGCAAGCCACAAAAACCCAGGCGGCTCGATCGTGCCGTGGCTGTTGTGAAATGGGTCGATGGCACGGTGCTGGATACCATCTGGCAGGTCGGCTGATCGGCACATTCCCATCTGTCATCCTGAACGAGGACGCGGCACAACAATCCGCGTCCGAGTCGAAGGACCAGCTGTTTTTGTGTTGGACAGGCGATCTCGCCTGGGCTCAGCCAGAAATGACTGTCATCCTGAGCGAAGCGCCCGACCGTGTTTTCGACCCGCGTTCTCTGCGGCTTGCGGGCGCTGAGTCGAAGGATCTGGTGTTTTCCTTCGGCAGTAACGGTAGGGGTCATGCCGAGCGAAGCGAAGCATCTATGCATTCACTCTCGGCCAAAGAAATGAACCCGGCCATTGCGCTCCAATGCAAAAGCCCGGCCAAAGCCGGGCTCTTCCACAAACGCGAAACCGCGCCTAATCCCCAGGGGTGACCGCTTTGTCGCCGAACATGTGGCGCACATCGGCGCCCCGTACCCAGAAAATTACGTCTTCGGCGATGTTGGTGGCATGATCCCCCACCCGTTCCAGGTTGCGGGAGATCAGCAGCGTGTTCAGGGCCTGCGGCACCAACTGGGGCGATTCTTGCATGAACTTGATGATGTGGCGGTGGGCTTCTGCGTTTAACTGGTCGATCGAGTTATCCATCTTGAGGACCGACTCGGCAACATCCGCGCGGGCATAAATAAAGGATTCCAGCGCGGTCCGCACCATGGTGGAGCCGATTCCTGCAATACGCGGAATATCGATTGCCAGGTCCGCTTCGGGCAGGGTGGTCAATTCTATGACCCGCTGGGCGATGTTCACCGCCTGATCGCCCACCCGCTCCAGGTCGGCATTGATCTTTACCACCGCCACGATGAAGCGCAGGTCAATCGCCATCGGCTGCTGCATGGCGAGCAGGTCCAGCGCCAATTCGTCGATTTCCCGTTCCATCTGGTTGATGGAGCGCTCCCCCTCCAACACTTTGTTGCAGAGAGCAGCATCACGGCGCCGATACCCTTCAATCGCGCGGTCGACGGCCTGTTCGGCCAGCCCGCCCATCCGCAGCAGTTTGTCTTTCAGTTCGTCGAGTTCTTGATGAAAGCGGGTGCGCATTATCCGAACCTGCCAGTGATGTAGTCTTCCGTCCGCTTGTCGGACGGATTGGTAAATACCTTTTCCGTCTTGTCAAACTCGATCAACTTCCCCAGGAGAAAGAACCCAGTATAGCCCGCCACACGCGCCGCCTGTTGCATATTATGGGTGACGATCACGATGGTGAAGCGCTGCTTCAACTCATCGATCAGCTCTTCAATTTTGCCCGTCGAGATCGGATCCAGCGCCGAACACGGCTCATCCATCAGCAGGACCTCCGGTTCCACGGCCAAAGCACGGGCAATGCATAGACGCTGCTGCTGGCCTCCGGAAAGGCTGGCGCCAGATTTCTTCTTCAGCACGTCCTTCACTTCATCCCACAGGGCCGAGCCGCGCAGCGACTTCTCTACGATATCGTCGAGTTTGTGACGATTGCGGTAACCATTCAGCTTCAGACCAGCTGCCACGTTATCGTAAATCGACATGGTGGGAAAGGGATTCGGCTTCTGGAACACCATCCCCACCCGCCGCCGCACTTCGACAGCCGGTGTTCCGGCACCGTAGATGTCCACTCCGCCAATCACCACGCTCCCATCCACGTGTGCCCCGGGGATAGTCTCATGCATTCGATTAAGCGTCCGCACGAAGGTGGACTTGCCGCATCCTGAGGGGCCAATGAGCGCCGTCACCTGATTGGCTCCCATGTCCATCGAGACATCGTGCAGAGCTTCGCTATTCCCGTAATACGCCTTGAGATTCCGAACTTCTATCGCCGTACCCATTTGGGTTAAGCCCCTCCCTTCATCATGCCGCGACTGGTAACGATGCGGACTGCGGTCACGGCGGCAACAATCAGCAGGATCAGAATCAGGGCGCCAGCCCAGGCCAGCCGATGCCATTCGTCAAACGGCGAAATGGCATAAGCGAAAATCTGCAGTGGCAACGCTGCCGTGGGTTGGTTGATGTTGAAGTTCCAAAACTGATTTCCGAACGCGGTGAACAGCAGCGGCGCAGTTTCACCTGCGGCGCGCGCAAACGCCAGCATCACACCGGTAATCACGCCCGCCGACGCCGTGCGCAGCGTAACCGACAGCGCCGCCCGCCACTGCGTTACGCCCAGGCCCCAGGCAGCTTCACGGATCATGCGCGGTACCAGCAACAGCATTTCTTCCGTGGTCCGCGATACCATGGGGATCATCATCACGCCAAGCGCAACTCCGCCCGCGAGCGCGGAGAAGTGCTTCTGCACAACAACAATCAGTCCATAGATCGCAATTCCCACCACGATGGACGGAATGCCGTTCAGCACGTCCGCGGTGAAGCGCACCGCATTTCCAACTTTGTTGTGACCGTATTCCGCGAGATAAATTCCCGCCCCGATCCCCAGCGGGATACCGATCACCGAGGCAATCGCCAGAATGATCGCCGAGCCGACGATCGCGCTCGCCATGCCGCCGCCCGTCTCTCCTACCGGCTTGGGAATCTGCGTCAGGAAAGCCAGATTGATCGACCCGATTCCCTTGATCACCAGGTACACGAAAATGGCAAACAGCGGAATCACCACCGCGATGGAAGACGCGGTAGCAAAAAACGTTAGAAAGTGGTTGGCAAACTTGCGTGACCAACTGATGGGCGTCAGCTGCGTTGGTTGAACGGCGTTACTGGCCACGGGACCTCGCAGGCGTGCCGCGCGTGGTCATCCATACCAGACCCTGGGCCAGCGCATTCACGATGAGAGTCACGATGAAAAGAGCCAGGCCGACCTCAATAATTGCGCTCAGATACAGATCCCCGGTCGCCTCGGTGAACTCATTGGCGATCACGCTGGCCATGGTGTAGCCGGGCGCAAACAGCGACTTTGAAATCTCCGGCCGGTTGCCGATCACCATGGTGACCGCCATGGTCTCGCCCAGCGCGCGTCCCAGCCCCAGAATGACTCCCCCGATAATGCCGGCACGGGCGTTGCGCAGCACGCCCATGCGGATCATCTCCCAGCGGGTGGCCCCCAGCGCCAGCACGCCCTCGCGCTGCGTTTGCGGAATCGCTGTCATCACGTCACGCGTAATCGAGGAAATGATGGGAACCGTCATGATGGCGAGAATTACCCCCGCCGCCAGCATCCCAATGCCGAAGGGTGGGCCCGCAAACAAGCCTGTCCACCCCAGGTATTTACCCAGCGGCGGCTGTACGTACTGGCGCAGCAACGGCGCGAGCACGAAAATCGCCCACAACCCGTAGATCACGCTGGGAACCGCGGCCAACAACTCCATCAGGAACGATAACGGCATCCTCAGCCACACCGGGCTCAGCTCGGTGATGAAGATCGCCGCTCCAATCGACAGCGGCACTGACAGAAGCAGCGCCAGGAATGAGGACACCAGCGTGCCGTAGACAAACGGCAGGGCGCCGAAATCTCCCGCCACCGGGTCCCAGTTCTGGCCCAGGAAGAATCTCCATCCGAACTGCTTGAGAGAGAGCTCCGACTTGGTTACCAGCTCGAGGACGATCAGCACCACGATGCCGAGCACTGAGAGGGCGCACAGCAGAGTTATCAGCTTGAAACCATTATCCCCGAGGCGGCTGGCAAGCGATGCTTTGACCGTGATCGGCTTCGCTCCTACCTCGCTGAGAGCGGCTGCCTTGGATGTGTCTTTGGGCAAATTGTCTGGCAGAGCGCTACCTGGGGCGAGCAAACGTCACCTCGGAAAACACGAAGGCTACCAGCGTTCTGTTACAGCGAGATTAAAAGACCAGGGAGCTACTCTCCCTTAACGAGACCCTGACTGTCATCCTGAGCGACGCGCCCGTCGTTCCTTCCGACCCGCGTTCTGCAGGGGTTGCGGGCGCGGAGTCGAAGGATCTTGCGTTTTCTTCCTCTCAACCCATCCAGCAGCGGTGCCTCAGGTTCGCGCCGCGCACTTCGGGGCTAACCTGGGCTGCTCTTCGCGCTTGCCGCGGCCGGCGCCGTGTTTGGGCGTCGGCCGCGATGCAGGGCTTGTTTAAGCCGCTGTTGCGCTCCTCGCCTGCCACTCCCCTCTGCTGAAGCTGCCGGCGAAGTTCAATGCCACTCGCCTACTGGATCTGCTTAATGGTGTTGCGAACCCGGTCAGCCACTTCCTTCGGCAGGGGCGCGTAATCCAATTCCGCCACCTCGTTTTCGCCGTTATCCAGCATCCAGTTCAGGAATCCCACCATGGCCGTTTTCTTGGAAGCGTCACTCCACTGCCCTGGCACCAGGAGCCAGGTGAAGCTGCAGATCGGATACGCCTCCTTGCCCGGAGCATTGGTAATGGAAACCCGGAAATCCGCCGGCATATTCTTCACTGACGCCGCCGCCGCCGTGGTTGCCTGCAGGCTGGCCTTGATGTACTGTCCGGCCGCATTCTGCACAGAGCCAAACGGAATCTTATTCTGCAGTGCGTAGATCAATTCCACGTACCCCAGAGCACCTTCCATTTGACGGATCAGACCCGCCACTCCCTCGTTGCCTTTCGCGCCCAAACCTACGGGCCACTTCACCGACGTTCCTTTCCCCGTGCCGTTTGCCCAGTCAGTGCTCACCTTGGACAGGTAGTCGGTCCAAATGAAAGTCGTGCCGCTGCCGTCGGAACGGTGCACTACCACGATCGGCCGGTCAGGCAGTTTCATGTCGGGGTTCGCCTTGGCAATGGCCGCATCATTCCAGTTCGTGATCTTGCCCAGGAAAATGTTCGCCAGAATCGGTCCCGTGAACTTCAGCTCGCCACTTACCCCGGGCACGTTGTACGCCGGAACCACCGCTCCCAGCACCGTCGGAATGTGGAATATCTTCTTCTTGGCCTCGGCAAGCTGCTGGTCGCTCATCGGACCATCGGTGGCGCCGAAATCCACCGTGCCCGCCGTCACTTGCCGGATTCCGCCACCGCTGCCGATCGACTGATAGTTGATCTGTACCGACGGGTTTGCCTTCTTGTAATCACTAAACCACTTGGAATAGATGGGATAGGGAAATGTTGCTCCTGCGCCATTCAGATTCTGGGCGACCGCACTACCCACCAAAAACGCGCAGCAGAGGAACCACGCTGATAGACGTCTTGCCATGAAGACTCTCCTCCCTGGGATTTTCAAACGAAACCTTTTAGCCAACCAGTGTTACAGCACGGTTACAAAGGAGTGAATATTTGTTTACAAGGAATAAACGACCCTTTTGGGAATGGAAGATATTTGCGTACTTCCATGGCCTGAATGGCTAGAGGACCGCTAACTGCTCTGTCATCTTGAGCGAGGGCGGGCTACCAATCCCCGTCCGAGTCGAAAGACCTGGTGTTTAAGCCCACGAAGGATCCCTCGCCGGCTGTCGGCGGCTCGTGAGAACAAGCGGGTTGGGCGTGATTCAAATCGAACTGCTGGTGGGTGCTCATTCCCCAGCCAGAACTTCCTACCCCCGAGTTACGTACAAGTAATCATCGGGCGCTCGCCATCTGTGCGACAATTTGCTGTCCACTCCAGCACATAGGGAGGCGTCATGGCCCTGGTTATTGGTCTGGTAATCATCGCGGTCATCATCTTTTTCCTGATCGCGCTGTACAACAGCCTGGTGCAACTGCGGGTGCGCGCCGACTCCGCCTGGTCCGACATTGACGTACAGCTTAAACGCCGCCACGATCTGATTCCCAACATTGTTGAAACCGTGAAAGGCTATGCCGCCCACGAGAAGGGGACCTTCGAAAACATTGCCAAGTGGCGGTCGGCGGCCATGAGCGCCACCGCGCCGGAAGACCGCGCCCAGGCAGAAAATCAGCTCACCGGAGCGCTGCGCCAGTTGTTCGCGGTGGCGGAGAATTATCCCCAACTGCGCGCCTCTGAACAGTTCACTCAATTGCAGAATTCTCTGCAGGAGGTCGAGGACGCCATCCAGAATTCGCGGCGCTACTACAATGCCGTGGTGCGCGACTACAACACGCGACTGCAGTCCTTTCCGGCGAATATGTTTGCCAGCGCTTTCGGTTTTCAGACCAAGCAGTTCTTCGAGCTTTCCGCTCCCCAGGAGCGTGAGCCCGTGCAGGTGAAGTTCTGAGCAGTGACGTCGATTGTTCAACATGGATATTCCGCTGATCTGTCATCCTGAGCGACGCGCCCGTTCCGCTTTTCCGAACCGCCTTCTTGGCGGGTCGCGGGCGCGAAGTCGAAGGATCTGCTTTTGCTAACTGCATCCAGGAGCTCTTCGTCGACCAATCGAGGACGGGGCATAACAATCCCCGTGCGAGTCGAAATGCCTTCCGTTTGTTCCTGGAAGAACCTTCGCTCCACATTCCAAATCTGCATCCTCCTTCTCCTCCTCGCCCTACCCATCACCGTCCACGCCCGCAACTGGCGCATAGCCGACTTTCACAGTTCTGTGGCCATCGACAAAGACGGCAACATGGTCAGCATCGAGCGCATCAGCCTGGTTTTTGTGGGCGCGTACAACGGGATCTACCGCTCCATCCCCATCGACTATCCTGGGCCGCGCGGCAGCAATTACCGGCTGTTTCTGCACATCGATTCGGTTACGGATGACCAGGGCCAGCCCTTGAGATACGAGTCCAAACGCGACGGCCCTTATCGCAAGCTGAAAATCTATATTCCCGGCGCCACCGACACCACGAAGACCGTTCTGCTGACCTACTCCTCGCCCAACGCGGTGCGCTTCTTCGACGATCACGACGAGTTCTACTGGAACGTGACCGGCAACGACTGGCCTGTACCCATCGATCACGCCTCCGCCATCGTCTCCTTACCGCCGGGCACAACAGGTTTGCGCGCCCAGGCCTTCACCGGCGTTTACGGCTCTCACGATCGTGAGGCCACCAGCGAGGTCGAGGACTCGCGCGTCAACTTCGAGACCACTAACCCGCTGCCTATGCGCGGCGGGCTGACCATCGACGTCTACATTCCCAAAGGCATCCTGCACCAGCCCAACTCGCTTACGCGCGCCTGGTGGTTCCTCAAAGCCAACCCTGTCCTGCTGGTGCCTTTCTGGACTTTCGCCGTGATGTTTCTGCTCTGGTACTACAAGGGACGCGATCCCGATCCCGGCATCTCAGTCGCGCCCATGTACGAGCCGCCAAAGGGCATGACTCCCGCCGAAACCGGTGCGCTGATCGACGACGGCGTGCAGCCCCGCGACGTTACCTGCACCCTGGTGGACCTCGCTGTCCGCGGCTACGTAAAGATCAAAGAGATCCAGGAAAAAGTCCTGCTTTTCACCCATAAAGATTACGAGTTCACGTTGCTCAAACCCATGCCGCAATGGGGCAACGACCTTGCGCCACACGAGCGCGTGATGCTGGAGAATGTCTTTCAGGGCGGGGAAGTGGTGCGGCTGTCGTCACTAAAAAACCGCTTCTACACGGCAATTCCCGTGATCCAGTCGGACATCATGTCGGCCCTGAAGTCGAAAGACATGTACCTGGTCGATCCCGACTCGGCGCACGTCTGGGTGCTGTTCGGACTGGTGGTGATCGCGGCCCCGATCGTGATCACACAATTCCTGAACATGGTCTCGTGGCTGGATGCGCCGTTGCTCGCCTTCGCCGCGATCGCAATTTCGGTGTTGATCGTGTGGTTGTTCGGCCGGCAGATGGTAGCCAAAACCGTGCTGGGGGCAAGAACACGAATACAGATTCTTGGCTTCCAGGAATTCATGAATCGTGTCGATGCTGACCGGCTGAAGCGCATGCCGCCCGACACCTTCGAAAAATTCCTGCCCTATGCCATGGCGCTAGGCGTCGAGCATCGCTGGGCGCAGGCCTTCGCCGGGATCGTGCAGAATCCGCCACAGTGGTATGCCGGGCCCGACGGCTTTCCCGGGGCCTTCAATCCCATTTTCTTTACTAACAGCATGCACTCCATGAGCACCGACATGCACGAGGTCTTCACCTCCGCGCCTCGCGCCTCCAGCACCGGCTCAGGATGGTCGGGCGGAGATGGCGGCGGAGGAGGTGGCGGCTTCTCCGGGGGCGGCTTCGGCGGTGGCGGCGGCGACGCCTTCTAACGGGATGGCGTGACGTGAGACCCTGAGGGTGCCCGTTCAGGCGAAGCTTGGGCGGGGTTTTCTGCGTGGCGTTTTGCTCGCGCGGGACAGGCGTTCCCGCCTGTCCCGTTCCCTCCCCCAGGGTGTAAAATCTCTCATGGTGTCCCGCCCCCGGCGGCACGGAGTCCGCTGCCGTTTCTGCTTTGTATGTCAGGCACCACTGGCTCCCCCGAGCTTCTAATAGAGAGGATGCAATCATGGCGACCGTAGCTGCGCCCCGCGAACAAGTACGCACTGTCACCGCTTTCAAGAACGAGCCCGCCACCGATTTCACGCGCGAAGAAAACGCCCGCGCGATGCGCGCGGCCATCGAAAAGGTCCGCTCCGAGCTGGGCCGCGAGTACGACCTCGTCATCGGCGGCCAACGTGTCAAGACCCGCGACAAACTCAAGTCGCTCAACCCCGCCAAGCCCAGCGAAATCGTCGGCATCTTCCAGAAGGCCGGTGCAGAGGAAGTCGAGCCCGCCATAAATGCCGCGGTCAAAGCCTTCGAGACCTGGAGCCGCACTTCTGCCGAAGAGCGCGCGGGCCTGCTGTTCCGCGTAGCCGACACTATCCGCAAGCGCAAGCACGAATTCAGCGCCTGGATGATCTTCGAAGTCGGCAAGAACTGGCCCGAAGCCGACGCCGATACCGGGGAGACCATCGACTTCGCCGAATTCTACGCGCGAGAAGCTCTGCGCCTGGCCAAAGCCGAGCCGCCGATCCAGCTTCCGGGTGAGCGCGATTACCTCCGCTACATTCCGCTCGGCGTGGGCATCGTGATTCCGCCCTGGAATTTCCCCGGCGCGATCATGACCGGCATGACGCTGGCCTCGATCGTCTGCGGCAACACCGTAATCCTCAAGCCTTCGAGCGATTCGCCCGCCATCGCGCGTTTCCTGTTCTCGATTCTGGAGGAGTGCGGCATGCCGCCGGGTGTGGTGAATTTCTGTCCTGGCGCGGGTGCCTCGTTTGGTGATGCGCTGGTCGCGCATCCCAAGACGCGCTACATCGCCTTCACCGGTTCGCGCGAAGTGGGGTTGCGCATCAATCATGTTGCCGCCACCCAAGCGCCTGGCCAGGTGTGGATCAAGCGCACAGTGCTCGAGATGGGTGGCAAGGACGCCATCATCGTCGATGCCGACGCCAATATCGACGCCGCTGTCGAGGGGGTCACCGCATCGGCGTTCGGGTTCCAGGGAGAGAAGTGCTCCGCCTGCTCGCGTCTCATCCTCGACGAGAAGATCTACGACACGTTCATTCCCAAGCTGAAGGCGCGCGTCGAGAAGATCACACTCGGAGATCCCACCGAGAATCCCGGCATGGGACCGGTGGTCAACGAAGGCTCCATGAAATCGATTCTCGGCTACATCGAGCAGGGCAAGAAAGACGGGCGCCTGATTACGGGCGGCAAGCGCGTCGGCGGAAACGACGGCTACTTCATCGAGCCCACCGTGTTTGCCGACATCGCTCCCAAGTCGAAACTCGAACAGGAGGAGATCTTCGGCCCGGTGCTGGCCATCATCAAGGCTAAGAATTTCGACCACGCGCTGGAGATCGCCAACGATACCGAATTCGGCCTCACCGGGGCGGTCTATACCTCGTCGGAGGAGAAGATCCAGCGCGCGATGGAAGAGTTCCACGTCGGCAATCTGTACATCAACCGCAAGTGCACAGGCGCGATGGTGGGAGCGCATCCCTTCGGCGGCTTCAACATGTCAGGCACGGATTCCAAAGCCGGTGGCCCCGACTACCTGTACCTGTTCACACAAGCGAAATCGATCGGGCGCAAGGGGTAGCGGCAGCACGGTGGCAAAAGGAAGGATTCATTCGACCACTGGTGCCTGACTAATTGCGATCGAATCAAAGACAACGGTTGCTTGAGAAATGTAAGCGCGATCAGACTAGAGATCTGGTTCTAAAGTAGTGGTGCAGTCAGTTCCAACTGCACCACTACTATTTGTCCGCATCCAATTTGACAGCTCGCTTCTTCCGCCGAACTCAGGCCAGGTCGAAGCGATCGAGGTTCATCACTTTGTTCCAGCCAGTCACGAAGTCTTTCACAAACTTCTCCTTCGAGTCCGCACAGGCATAGACCTCGGCCAGGGCCCGCAACTCGGAGTGCGAACCGAAGATCAGGTCGACGTCGGTGGCCGTCCACTTCAGTTCGCCCGTCGTGCGATCACGTCCTTCGTACACATCCTCCGCTGTAGAGGGCTGCCATTTCGTATTCATGTCGAGCAGGTTGACGAAGAAATCATTCGTCAGCGCTTCCGGTCGTTTAGTGAAGACGCCGTGCTTCGAGTGTCCGTAATTAGTGTTCAGGGCTCGCATGCCTCCGATGAGAACCGTCATCTCGGGAGCGGTCAGGGTCAGCAACTGCGCGCGATCCACCAGCATTTCTCCCGCCGGTCTTTGCACCCTCTTGCGGCGGTAGTTGCGGAACGCATCTGCCGCCGGCTCCAGTACGGCGAACGAGTGCACATCGGTCTGCTCCTGCGAAGCATCCGTGCGACCCGGCGAGAAGGGAACCTTTACATCGTGCCCAGCTCTTTTCGCAGCTTCCTCAACGGCTGCATTGCCGCCGAGAACGATTAAGTCAGCCAGCGAAATCTTCTTCCGCTTACTGCCGTTGGTCTGCGAGCTGTTGAACTCTTTTTGAATGGTCTCCAGCTTCTGCAGGACCTTTGTCAGCTCCGCCGGCTGGTTCACTTCCCAATCCTTTTGCGGGGAGAGACGGATGCGTGCTCCGTTTGCCCCACCACGCTTGTCGGACCCGCGGAACGAAGCCGCCGAAGCCCAGGCGGTCGTGACCAGCTGGGAAATCGACAGTCCCGACGCGAGAATCTTGCCCTTCAGAGCAGCAATGTCCTTCTCGGAGACCAATTGATGATCCACCGCGGGAACAGGGTCTTGCCACAACAACGATTCCTTCGGAACGAGCGGGCCAAGATAGCGCGAGACCGGCCCCATGTCACGGTGGGTCAGCTTGAACCATGCCTTGGCGAAAGCATCAGCAAGCTGATCGGGATTCTCGTAGAAGCGCCGTGAGATCTTTTCGTAAGCAGGATCGAACCGCAATGACAGGTCCGTTGTCAGCATGGCTGGCGCGTGACGCTTCGACGCATCGTGGGCATCTGGCACCGTACTCGCACCTCTGTTATTTTTGGGTGTCCACTGATTCGCGCCGGCCGGGCTCTTGGTCAGTTCCCAGTCATATTTGAACAGGTTCTCGAAGTAGTTGTTGCTCCACTTCGTAGGCGTCTCGGTCCAGGTGACCTCAAGGCCGCTGGTGATGGTATTGCAGCCGCTGCCGCTATTAAACGTGCATTTCCAGCCCAGGCCTTGCTCCACGATGTCGGCGCCTTCGGGTTCGGGGCCAACATATTGGGCCGCAGCCGCAGCTCCGTGGGTTTTCCCGAAGGTGTGTCCGCCGGCAATGAGCGCAACGGTCTCCTCGTCATTCATCGCCATGCGGCCGAACGTTTCGCGGATGTCCCGCGCCGCCGCGATGGGATCCGGCTTGCCATTGGGACCTTCCGGATTCACGTAAATCAAGCCCATTTGAACCGCACCGAAAGGATTCGCCAGTTCCCGATCGCCGCTGTAGCGCTCGTCGCCCAGCCACGTCGTCTCAGACCCCCAGTAGGTCTCATCAGATTCCCACACGTCCTCACGTCCACCGCCGAAACCGAAGGTCTTGAACCCCATCGACTCCAGTGCAACGTTGCCGGCGAGGATCATGAGGTCAGCCCAGGAGATTTTCCGGCCGTACTTCTGCTTGATCGGCCAGAGCAACCGCCTCGCCTTGTCGAGGTTCGCGTTATCGGGCCAACTGTTGAGGGGTGCAAATCGTTGCAGGCCAGACCCTGCCCCGCCGCGCCCGTCGCCGATGCGGTAGGTGCCGGCACTGTGCCATGCCATGCGGATGAACAGGGGACCGTAGTGGCCAAAGTCCGCCGGCCACCACTCCTGCGAGTCCGTCATCAAGGCATGGAGGTCATTGACCACAGCATTCAGGTCAAGGCTCTTGAATTCTTTCGCGTAATTGAACTCCTTGCCCATGGGATCGGACAGCGGGGAATTCTGGTGCAGCACCTTCAGGTTTACCTGATTCGGCCACCAGTCGGCATTCGTCCGGAATTTGCGAGCGTCGTGCGCTACCGGACACTTGGATTCGGTTGTGCTGTTTTGTTCTTGAGTATGAGGGACAACAGCGCCTGCTGTAGCGAGTCTATTTTCCATATGTTTATCATCCTTGGATTAGTCAATAACCTGGATTAGTTAATAACCACGGAAACGAGCTGGGAACCCATTCCGGCCTTCGGATTCACACACTTGCTGCCGGCCGGGATTCAGGCAGCGCGACACCGATTCAAACCCGTACCAACTTAACCGGAAGCACGCCGCCGGGCGCACTTCGCACACAGACCCCGGAACATGAGTTCGCATTCGCGAACCAGCCGCTTACCGAGGGAGCCCGCGCCAGGCTTGGGCACTCCGTACCATTCTACGTCCTCAACATTGCCGCAGCGGTCGCAGATGAAGTGGTGATGCCGCATGCCTTTCGCCTCAAATCGCGCAGCCCGGCCCTCAACGGGCACTTCCCGCACCAAACCCGCCTGCACCAAGTCCCGCAGGTTGTTATAAGTTGTAGCCCTGGAAGAGCGCGGATCCACGCGATTCACGGCTTCGAAAATTTCCGCAGCTGTGGGATGCCGGTGGCATTCCAATAGGAATGCCATCACCGCGTAGCGCTGCGGTGTGCATCGCAGCCCACTGCTGTCGAAGGACCGCTTGATCCCCTCCGAGTCCATAACTTTTTTAGAATATATCTAATGTGATACTTTCTCAAGGCCGCACTATTGTTTTTTGCTGCGAGCAGAAAACCGGACCATATGGGGAATCCTCGGCGAGCGGCCGCCTTCCGAGTCTCCCGGGTCGAACAATTCCGATCTCGGCATGTCTGTCATTCGAGCGCGCACTCAAGGCCTGGTCACACGTAATCGAACAGCGTCATAAATCCGAAGTCCATGTGCAACTGCTGGTGGCAATGGAATAGCGTCATGCCGGGATCGTTGGCCACGAAATCGAGTGCAACCTCCTGATATCCGCCCAGCATGACCACGTCCTTCATCACGCCCACCGTCGGCTCTCCCATCATGTTTGTTAGTTCAAACACGTGTCGGTGGAGATGAATGGGATGGACGTCGTCGCTTTCGTTGCGCATGTGCACGCGGTACCGCCGACCCTCGCGTAGGTGAAATGCAGGCGCTGCCATTGTGCTCGTCATCGGATACGCCACACCGTTAATCGTCCATCGGTTGAATCCTTCCAGAGCAGCGTTGTCCTTTGCGAACGTCATTTCAAAGGTCTCGTCGGGCACATGAGCGGTGGCCCCAGGCTTTGCAAATTTGGTGTAGTCCCAACGGAATTTCGGTGGCGCGACCCACTGGGCTTTGCCGGCACGATTCGCGTATTCCACCACAACTCCCATCCCGTGGCGCCGATCATCGTCGCTGGTGTCGCCCATGATCCAGACTCCCGGATGGTTCATCTCCACGATGGCGGAGACCCGCTCGGCGGTCCCCAGCCACAAAAACGGAACCCTCGCCGGATTCGGTACCGGATTTCCGTCAAGAGCCACGACGAGAAAAGTATGTCCCGGTAATGCCAGGCTGCGGATCTCAGTGGCGCTCCCATTCAGCACGTGAAACAGTACCCGCTGCCCTGGCTTCACTTTAATAGGCTCTCCATGCCCAAGCATGCGGCCATTGACGGTGAAAGAGGCGTAGCCGATCTCGTATCCCCGCGGCATGCCCTTGGCGAGTGACGCCTTCATTGCCGACTCGCCCTTCTCCTCCAACTCCTTCACCTTGGCCGCCGGCGATAAGACATCCTGGGGCATGTCACCACCGCGGCTGAAAGTCGGCTCGAATTCCTTCAAAACCAGGAATACCTCTCGGTCATAGTTCCCCGGCTCATGTTTCGGCTCGATGTAAACCTGCCCGACTTGCCCGCTGTACTGGCCGGCGGAGAGGTCGGCGCCCGCACGGTTGTGCGTATGGTAGAAGCGATAACCTGAAGGCTGAGGGACGAATGAAATGCGACGCTGCCCATGGGCCGGAATGTACGGTGTCCCCTCTTCCGCCGAGCCATCTACGTCCACGGGAACAAGCTGACCATGCCAGTGCAGTTGCTCGGGCGTGTCAGTCTCGTTCACCAGGTCTACAACAACTCGTTGTCCTTCCTTAAGGCGCAGCAGCGGCCCCGGAAATTGGCTGTTGTACGTGGTAATCGAAATAATCTTCTTCGGCGCGATCTCCACCGGCGCGGCGGCGATTCTGATGGTGTGGTCGGCTGCACCCTGGTTCTGGGGGGCTCTGAAAGTTTTTTCGGCGATGCCATGGTTGGCCAAGGTTGGGGGCACTAGCGCGCTACCCGCCAAGGCGCTTGCCGCTCTGAGGAAATTACGTCGGGAAAAGCTCATGAGTCCTGCACTCCTTAACGTTCGAACAGTTCACCGAACAACTCACGGACTTTTTGTTTTGCGGTTCGAAGAGCTTTCTGCCCCCTTGGGGTGGCGGAATAGACACGCCGAATTTTGCCATTAACGCGCCGTCTTTTCGAGCGGAGCAGCCCCTTTTTCTCCAGCCCGTGGACGATTGGATAAAGGGTTCCCGGGCTCAAGCGGTAGCCGTGACGCGCCAGTTCTTCAATCATGCCCAGACCAAAGATGGGTTCCTCAGCTGCGTGGTGCAGAATGTGCAGCCGTATAAGCCCTGAGTAGAGGCCCTGATCCGCTACGGTTGAATGTGTCATAACGAAATTCGTTATCGGTATTCGATTGTAATACAATCCTTGCAGCGCGGTGAAGCCATGCACGAGAGCCATCAGCCGTTGTGTTCAAGAGTGATTCGTCCAGCCTGCCAATCGCGTTCCATTCTGTTTGTTCGCCTTGCGGTCGGGCTAACCTTCTTAACACAGAGCATCCTCAAATACATCGCTCCTCACGGGAGCGCTGGATGAGTGAACCCCTTCCCGTCACACGTCCGTCCCTCGCTCAGACGGTGGGAGAGGTGTCACTGAAGTCAGTGGCCCTGGCGTTTCTGAAACTGGGAACCATCGCCTTCGGCGGGCCGGCGGCTCACATTGCAATGATGGAGGACGAGTTCGTCTCGCGCCGCCGATGGCTAACCCGAGAGCAGTTTCTGGATCGTCTTGCAGCGGCCAACCTGCTCCCTGGGCCGAGCTCGACTGAGATGGCCATCTTCATCGGCTACGAGAAACGGGGCTGGCCGGGTCTGCTGGTTGCGGGGTGCACCTTCATCCTTCCGGCTGCCATCATGGTTGGCGCAATTGCCTGGGCGTATGTGCGATATGGCACCCTGCCGCAAGTAAACGGGGTGCTCTACGCATTGAAGCCGGTGGTCATCGCCATCGTGGTGCAGGCCTTCTGGAAGCTCGGACGAACCGCAGCAAGAACGAAGTGGCTCGCTGCCGTGGCGATTGTTGCTGCAGTTTTGTATGCGACGCGTGTTCACGAGATCCTCACGCTCGTCATCGCTGCCGGCTTGGCAGCGGCACCCATTACTTATCGGGAACTGAGGACTCGAGGGCGCGTTGCATCGTTTCTCTTCGCCCAAATAAGCCCGGCACGCGTTCTCGGCGGCTTTGCCACAGCTGCAGCTCCGTTCGGACTGTGGCGACTGTTTCTGGTATTCGCAAAGATCGGTGCCGTGCTCTTCGGGAGCGGGTATGTTCTGTTGGCGTTTCTTCGAGCGGATCTCGTCGACCGTCTGCATTGGCTGACCGAGAGACAGTTGCTGGATTCGGTCGCGGTGGGCCAAATAACCCCGGGGCCGGTGTTCACAACCGCCACCTTCATCGGCTACGTCATCGGAGGAGCTCCGGGTGCGATCGCTGCCACGGTGGGAATCTTTGCACCCGCTTTCATCTTCGTCGCGATTAGCGGATTTCTCATCTCGAGGATCCGCCGATCCAAGATTGCTTCCTCCATGCTGGACGGAGTGGTAGTGGGATCGCTCGCCTTAATGGGAGTAGTAGCCTGGCAGCTTGGACGGGCAGCGATCATCGACGTTCCAACCCTCGTCATTGCAATCGTCAGCGCAGTGCTGTTGTTGACCTTCCGAATCAATTCCTCTTGGCTCATCGTGGCGGCGGGAGTTTTCGGATGGCTTTATCGCCGGTGAATCCGGCAATGGTCCGTGTCTCAGGTTTGACTGGCGCGCTGATATACCGGTGGCCGGATTTGGAAGCTCTCGTGAGCAGGAGATGGGTGGTTCACCTTCGAGCGTCGCCCTCCTGCCTGCAGCCTTTGATGGGCTTCGTCCCAGTCAGGCTCGCGGTCGCTTTCCTGATCCCAATGGATCAGAGCGGCTTCGTCGCACCACTCGAGGAGCTTTCGCATCACCTGCCGATGCGCGCCAGCTAACATGAAATCCTTCATTGCGGAATCTGTTGTCCAGACAGTGCGGGTCCAGAACGTACGGTCAGCCTCACGAAGCAAGGACACAGCCAGGTTGCCTTGGGAATTTTTGGCCTGCCGGTAAGCGCGCAGGGCGTAGAAGACAAATGGTAGAAGATACCGCCAGGAACGTACCCGCAAGCGCGTAATTGAGACCACCGGCATAACGTTTCAGTACATCTTGCGAAATACAACCGTAGTCGTACAACAATTATCGACACTCTGGAGAAGTAGTGCAGTCGTCCTTATTTGATGCACGCGATCCATAGTCGCGCTCATTGAAGTTTCTCCTCATTCGGAGACGTGCGTTGCCACTTAGTATAGTGTCATTAGCAGCTGGTTCCCGGGACAGAGGCTGGCCACACCGTCCGACTTACAGGTATCCTTAAGAGGGAGAGACAACAATGACGCTACTGGATTCGCTAAAACAATACACCACGGTTGTAGCGGATACGGGGGATATCGAGGCCATTGCCCGTCACCGCCCACAAGATGCGACTACCAACCCTTCGCTTCTTTATCACGCCGCTCAGATGCCTGTTTACAAGCACTTTGTGGAAGAAGCCACGGACCTGGCGCTGGAGCACGGCGGCGACCACTCCGAAATGGCGGGGGAGTTCATAGATCAACTTTTTGTTCTGTTTGGATACGAGATTCTCAAAGTAATCCCTGGCCGAGTCTCGACTGAGGTCGCGGCCCGTTTGAGCTTCGAATCTCCTGAGACGGTTGCCAAAGCACGCAGACTCATCTCGCTGTATGAGAAGAAGGGCGTGTCGCGCGAGCGCATCCTCATCAAGATTGCCAGCACATGGGAAGGAATTCAGGCAGCAGCTGAGCTGGAGGAAGAAGGCATCCACTGTAACCTGACGCTTCTTTTCAGTTTCGCCCAGGCCGCCGCCTGCGCGGAAGCCGGCGTCACGTTGATTTCGCCCTTTGTCGGTCGCATTTACGACTGGTACAAGAAGGAGCAGGGCGGCAAAGAGATTGACCCAGACCAGGATCCCGGCGTTGCTTCGGTCACGCGCATCTACGACTATTACAAGAAGTATGGCTACAAGACCCAGGTCATGGGCGCGAGTTTCCGCAATGTGAACCAGATCGTACGGCTGGCAGGTTCGGATCTGCTGACCATCAGCCCCGAACTTCTTGACCAACTGGAGAAAACGGAGGGCGTTCTACAGCGGAGGCTCGATCCGGCCACAGCTCACGCGAGCAAAGATGAGCGCCTGCACCTCACGGAAGCGGGCTTCCGCTGGATGCACAACGAAGACGCGATGGCGACCGAGAAGTTGGCCGAAGGCATCCGCAAATTTAATGCTGATGCGCAGAAGCTGGAAGAGTACGCGCTGTCCCAGGTAGCTGAAAAGGTTGGGTGAGGAACGGTCTCATCGTGCCTTAACTTCACCAAGGGGTGCGGGTTGTCCGGACAATCCGCACCCAAGCTCCTCGTCTGGCCGTGGACTCGTTGTTAACGAACACATCGATCTTCGTGTGAAATTCCCTGCTTGAATCCCAAATAGTTTCTCAAGCGGCCTGGCTGGTAATAGCTGGTTTCTCTTCGACAACGACGGGGTTTTGCCAGCCTCCTGCGGGAGTCACTCTGACTACCTCCGTTGGCCCCCAACTCTTTGGCTCATATTGGTAGACAGATGAGCCGTTCTTCAGCAATGGATCGACAATGCGCCATGCTTCTTCCACATAGTCTTCTCTTGCGAATAGAGTGGCGTCCCCGGCCATTGCATCTCCCAGCACCCGTTCATAGGCATCCATCTCTTCTGCGTTCTGCTGTTGGCTTGCCACCATTTCTGCAGGCCGACTGAGGAATTTGTCATCAGGAGCCATCACCGTCATCCCCATGGCGATTGTCACGTCTGGGCTGATCCTGAAACGCAAATAATTCGAATGCACAACCTCCGCCGGTATTATGGAGGGAGGCTTGCGCAGCCGGCAGACGATTTCCGTGCTCGTTACCGGCAAGTTTTTGCCTGCGCGGATGTAAAACGGCACTCCCTGCCAGCGCCAGGAGTTAATCTCCAATCGAACCGCAGCAAACGTCTCCACTTTCGAGTCCGGCGCCACTCCTTTCTCGTCGAGATATCCGCGAAATTGCCCGCGAACGACGTCCTTCTCTTCCAGCGGAGGAATGGCCTTCAGAACCTTTACTTTCTCATCGCGGATCGACTCGCTGTCCATTCTGACCGGAGCTTCCATGGCCAGATTGCATAACACCTGGAACAGATGATTCTGAATAACATCCCGAATCGCGCCCGTCTGATCGTAAAACGCGCCCCGGCCCTGGACTCCAAAATCCTCTGCCATGGTTATCTGCACACTCTCAACATAGTTACGGTTCCAGAACGCTTCCATGAAGGCATTCGAGAAGCGAAAAACGACCATGTTGTGCACGGGCCGCTTGCCCAGGTAATGGTCGATCCGGAAAATCGAACTTTCATCAAACTTTCGCAGCAGAACCTTGTTCAGATGCTGCGCCGATTCCAGGTCATGGCCGAACGGCTTTTCGATGATGATCCTGGCGTCTGTCGTGCAGCCGCAGTGCACAAGCTCCTCGAGCACGACCTCGAACAGCGTAGGTGGAATCGCCAGGTAGTGTGCCGGCCGCTGCGCCCCTCTGAGTTGCTTGCCCAGCTCCACAAACGTAGCAGGGTCGTTATAGTCGCCATCGACATAGCGCAGCAAGGAACGGAGCTTCTCAAAAGCCGCGGGATCGACTCCACCGTGCTTCTCGAGACTATCCTGTGCCCGCGCCTGAAGCTGCCCAAGATTCCAGCCAGCCTTGGCCACGCCGACCACCGGCACGTCGAGATGACCTCGCTTCACCATCGCCTGTAATGCAGGGAAGATTTTCTTGTAGGCCAAATCGCCGGTGGCGCCGAAAAAAACCAGCGCGTCTGAGTGTGACTTGTTCACCGTAATCTCCTTAAGCCGCTGTAATTTTGCTTTCAGATTTCTCCAGGTGTCCGCCGAATTGATATCGCATCGCGGACAGGAGTTTGTTGGCGAAGTCAGCCTCGCCTCGCGAACTGAACCGCTCGTAGAGTGCAGTGGTCAGAACCGGTGCCGGGACCGCTTCATCAATGGCCGCTTTAATCGTCCATCGCCCTTCGCCAGAATCGGAAACGCGTCCGGCAAAATTAGAAAGACTCGGATCCTGCATCAGCGCGTTGGCCGTGAGGTCAAGCAGCCACGACGCGATCACGCTTCCGCGGCGCCACACCTCCGCGATGTCGCGCAGGTTCAGGTCATACTGATATTCTTCGGGATCGCGCAGCGGCGTGGTTTCAGCGTCGGCTGCTTCCTGTCCTTGCTTGCCGACGTTGGCGGAGCGCAAGATGCTCAGCCCCTCCGCGTATGCCGCCATAATTCCGTACTCGATTCCGTTGTGCACCATTTTGACGAAATGGCCGGCCCCGTTCGGACCGCAGTGCAAGTAGCCTTGCTCGGCGGTGCCGTCAACTTTTTCCCGGCCAGGTGTACGTGGAATGTCGCCCACGCCAGGAGCGAGTGTGGCAAAAATTGGATCCAGCCGCTTGATGACCTCGGTTTCCCCGCCAATCATCATGCAGTAGCCTCGCTCCAGTCCCCACACACCGCCGCTGGTGCCCACATCGACATAATGAATCTTGCGCGGAACCAGTTGCTTTGCACGCCGGAGATCGTCCACATAATAGGAATTGCCGCCATCGATGAGGATGTCTCCCGCCTCGACAAGAGGTAGAAGGTCAGCAATGGTCTGGTCCACCACGGCGGCCGGTACCATCAGCCAAATCGCGCGTGGTTTTTCGAGTTTCTTGACAAACTCAGCGAGAGAAGCGGCGCCGGTTGCCTTCTGCTTCACCAGTTCACTCACCGCTTGCTGCGCCCTGTCGAACACCACGCAGTTGTGTCCTTTATTTATGAGCCGCCGCACCATATTGGCGCCCATCCTTCCAAGACCGATCATTCCAAGCTGCATCGTTATCTCCTCAGTGAAACAAGATTGGCCAGGTCCGCAAGACGCTGGCACAAGGGCTGGTCAGAGCCGGGAGCCTTCATGCTGTCTGCTTCAACTTCCTGTAATACGTGATCAGGCTGTTGGTTGAATTGTCATGCGCGAGCTTGGGTTCTGCTTTGCTCTCAAGCTCAGGAATGATGCGCTGTGCCAGAACCTTACCCAATTCAACACCCCACTGGTCGAAGGAATCAATGTTCCAAATTACGCCCTGAGTGAATACGGAGTGTTCGTACAACGCTACCAGTTTGCCCAGCGTCTCCGGCGACAGTCGCTCAGCCAGGATCGTGTTCGACGGACGGTTGCCCTCAAATACGCGATGCGGAACGAGCCAATCCGGCGTGCCCTCGGCCTTGACCTGTTCGGGGGTCTTGCCAAACGCCAGGGCCTCAGTTTGGGCGAAGACGTTCGCCAGGAGCATGTCGTGGTGGCGGCCAAGCTTGTTGAGCGGCTGCGCAAATGCAATGAAGTCGCAAGGGATAAGCCTGGTTCCTTGATGGATCAACTGATAGAAGGAGTGCTGGCCGTTGGTTCCCGGCTCACCCCAGTAGATGGGTCCAGTGGCGTGCGTGACCCGGGTGCCCTGGAGCGTCACATGCTTGCCGTTGCTCTCCATCGTCAACTGCTGCAGATAGGCGGGAAAACGCTTCAGATATTGCTCATACGGCAACACGGCAACCGTCTGGGCGTCGAAGAAGTCGTTGTACCAGAGCGACAGCAGTCCCATGAGCACGGGCAGGTTCATCTCGAAAGGCGCTGTGCGGAAATGCTCATCCATCTGGTGAAAGCCACTGAGCATCGCGCGAAAATTATCGGGACCAATGGCGATCATGGTCGACAGGCCGATGGCCGAGTCCATCGAGTAGCGGCCGCCAACCCAGTCCCAGAACTCGAACATATTGCCGGTATCGATGCCGAATTTCTCCACCTCTGACTCATTGGTGGAAACCGCGACAAAATGCTTTGCGACCAATTTTTCGTCGCCTCCCAATCCCGCCAGTGCCCAGGCACGCGCGGTCTGGGCATTGGTCATCGTCTCCAACGTAGTGAAGGTTTTCGACGAAATGATGAAGAGTGTTTCCGATGGATCCAGGTCCCGAACGGCTTCGGCAAAATCGGTTCCGTCAATATTGGATACAAAGCGGAAGGTCATGCTTCGATCGCTGTAGTACTTCAGAGCCTCATAGGCCATGACCGGACCCAGGTCAGAACCGCCGATGCCGACATTTATCACGTTGCGAATGCGCTTGCCGGTGTGTCCCTTCCATGCGCCGCTTCGCACCCGGTTTGCAAAATCCGCCATACGATCGAGCACGGCATGCACCTTCGGAACAACGTTTTCGCCATCCACCTCAATGGAGGCGTCTCGCGGTGCACGCAGGGCCACATGCAAAACCGCGCGGTTCTCCGTAATATTGATTTTGTCTCCCCGGAACATGGCGTCAATGTGATCTCGCAGGCCAGATTCCTCGGCAAGCGTGATGAGCAACTTGACGGTCTCGGAAGTAATTCGATTTTTTGAATAGTCGAGATAAAGGCCCAGGGCTTGGGCAGTGAAGCGCTCGCCGCGCTTTGGATCCTCGGCAAACAGGTGCCGCAGATGTAATTGCCCAATCTTATTGTGATGAGCCTCGAGATCTTTCCAGGCCTGTTGGGCCGCTGGGTGGCTGGTGATTACTTGTGCTCGTGCTGCCATGTCCTTATCCTCTCCTGTGCTCTGGTTACTTGGAATGTCTCCGGTTGGGTCAATCAGTACGCCTCGCTTTCTTCCTGCCACAGGCGAAAGCCAAAAAATATGCTGCGGTCGTCGCTAGCCTCACCTGGGAGGCAAGCTTGCTAGTCTCGATGCCAAGCGTTGAATCAAAATACAAAACATCGTCAGGGTCGATGCCAGTACAATTCTTGCATAGAAGCCGCCGGTTCGAAAAAGCTCGATAACAAGGATCAGACTGGCCAGCACGAAGAGAGTCAGCGACACGGCGCGATGGAATCTCTTCATGCCGTGTTCCAATTGGCTCGAATTACTCCGCTCAATCTCGCGACCATGGCTGGAATCGGTGCAGGCCGCCTTGCTCGGACAGGCATTACAGGCCTCTGCCGGCGCGCGATAAATTACCTTGCCCTTTGCCGAATCTGAAAAAACTGGGAACAGGTGCTGGTCCCGCGGACACTTCCAGATGTCGTGCTCGGCATGATAGCTGAAACCCGCGGTGCTCGCAGCCACGCTTCGCCGGTGCGCATGACGAGCCGCCCACTCCAGCAGAAATGCGACTGCGGCAAGAAACACAGCGTATCCCAGCATCAAAACACATTCCAGAGGCACACTGGCCACCACTTAGCGCTCCCGCTCCTTGAAAACCTGCTCTCGAACAGCCTGTACCGGGACAACGACGTCGGTGAAGAGGAGGTCTCTGGGTTCTTCGCTCGTAGTGCCGGCGCGCATGTGGCGAACTCCCAGGTAAGACAAATAAAGTATCGGCAGTGCTCCTCCCACTATGAAAACGATGTCACCGGGCATGCGCAGCCACTCCAGTATCGAGTTGGCATGACTGCCAATGTAGTTCAGCGTCCGCGCGTCATAATAGCTCACGCTGATGGCGTGATAGAGCTGCAGGATGCCTAGTGGAAATAGTGTCGCAAAGACCATCCATGCCAGCCCAAGGTTGAGGGACCAGAAGCTGATCTGCGCTGCCTTGTCAGACCAATATTTTTGCGGGGTGATGTAACGCAAACAGAAGACCGCAAGACCTATCGAAAGCATTCCGTAAACCCCCATCATCGCCGCATGACCGTGATTTGCCGTTAGGGCAGTCCCGATTTCGTAGTAGGACACTATCGGTAGATTGATGAGGAAGCCGAATACTCCGGCGCCAAGAAAGTTCCAGAAACCGACAGCAGCGAGGAACATCACGGCCCAGTAATGCGGAAATGCTGTTTTGGACTTCACACCTTGCACGGTCCCCAATTGCAGGAAGCTCCAGGCCTCGAGCGTAAGGAAGGTGAGAGGAATGACCTCCGCCGCCGAGAAGAAAGCTCCCAGCGCCATGTGCAGAGCAGGCTCGCCGGAAAAGTACACATGATGCATTGTGCCGACGATCCCGCCTGCAGAATACAGAATGATGTCCAGATAGATCATGCGCAAAGCGACACGCTCATGAACTACGCCCAGCAGCACGAAGATGTAGGCAACAAGAATGGTTGTGAACAGCTCCAGGAAGTCCTCGACCCACAGATGCACGACCCAAAAACGCCAGAAGTCTGTCGTGGTGAAATGTCCGCCGGGGTGGGCAAGCAAACCAACAGCGTAAAAGGCGGGGATCGAGAGCGCTGAAAAGAAAAACACCCACGGCAGATTCCCTCCATGCTCGAGAGAAAGCCGGTTGCGCAGACCGCGATAGAGGATCACAACCCAAAACAGTAAGCCGACGGTCAGTAATACCTGCCAGACACGCCCAAGATCGAGATACTCGAATCCTTGATGGCCGAACCATGGATTACGAATGAAACCCTGGATTCCGGCAAATTCTCCTAGCAGACTTCCGACTACAACAATCACCAGAGCGCCAAGTAATCCGTACGCCAGCAGCTTTTGTCCACGAGGCTCGCGGCCCGCAATCATCGGAGTCAGGAAAATTCCCGCGGCAAGGTAGGAAGTGACAATCCAGAAGAGCGACAGTTGCAAGTGCCACGTCCGAACAACATTGAAAGGAAGCAGCCGTCCGAGGTCAATTCCGAAGAAAGTCTGCAGGTCAGCCCGGTAGTGCTCCGTAGCTCCCCCCAGCAGGGTCTGAACCACGAACAATGCGGCCATAATGAAAAAAAACCAGGCACACGCCTTTTGAGCGGGAGTGAGCAACACCTCGTCGGGAGCGCGAAATGACATCGTCTGCTGCTCGCGTCCATGCCATCCCAACAGATTCCAGCGGCCAAACACTGCAAGCAGCAAACCTGTTCCGCCCAGAAGCGCAATCAGTGAAAGCACGCTCCACACAATGGAGTCGGCGGTAGCATGATTGTCCACCAGCGGCTCCGGAGGCCAGTTATTGGTATAAGAATAAGGATGGCCGGGGCGGGCGGTGGAGGCCGCCCACGCAGACCAACTGAAGAATGCAGTCAGTTTGCGAATGTCTTCCGGATCTTGAATGGCCTTCGGCCTCAAACCGTGCTTTGTGGTCGGCTCTCCGAAGAAAGATGAATAGTAATCTCGGCACTCGTTGAAGGCATGAGCTTGCGCATCCGTATAAACCAGAGTGCCCGTGGTACTGTCATACCGATTCGTCTTGAAGTCTTCTATGGTGCGGCTGCGTGCCCTATCGGAATCTGCTCCGCCGTAGAAGTTGATGCTGGATAGCGCGGCGCGATGTAGATATTCCGTGGTGAAATCCGGACCCAGATACGCACCATGGCCAAAAATGGAGCCGTACTCCATCAGGCCGTTGCTCAAAAAGATCTGCTGGCCTCCCATGATGTCGGCACGAGTGAAGAGGGTTGCTCCATTCGTGTCCTTCACGGCATTCGGTATGGGTGGTTCATCGTTGTAGGTGTAGTAAGTGAGCACACCCATGATGAAGAAGCCGAAAATCAGGACAATCACTGCCGCCTGAATCCAACCACGAGAGATCAGCAGTGGACGCTTTTCATGTATGTCCATTGTCGCTCCTACACGAAACTGCGCTGCAAGGCCATCTTTTCCAGGCAATAAGCGAACTTCCGTCCACAGTTGCAACACACGCGGTAAGTTCGTCGGTCGATGGTGAAGACGCGACTTAGCCGGCGGTGATGGCAACCAAAAATTAAATTGAACATAGCGATCAAAGTCTGCATAACCATTCCTGTGTCTGCTATCGAGTGTTTTCCTGCGAACCAAACCAGCCGAACACCAGCGCTGCACCCTGCTGGTGGAGGAGGCTATGGATCTATCAGGGGCGCTGGTGTGAGTTGCAGGTTGATCATCAGATCAAGCCGCCAGTCGATCTGAAAAAACAAGAGGGCTTCCCGGCTGGACAGCACTTTTCGAAATTCCGGGAGATATTTCAACCTCAGCTGCATGACTTGTTGTTCCACCGCGGCGCGGCGGCGAAGATAAGTTTCGGCCTGATCGTCGTTCATCGTCTGGTAGTTCTGAAAATACTCATCAACAACAGTTAATTTGGCCTCGTAGATCTTTGCCAAATCCGCAGCATAGCGGTCGTACACCGGCCAGAATTTCTCTGCCTCGGTATCCGTGAGATTCATGTTTGCCGCAACAATCTGCTTTTTTTGTGAGCTCAGGTCTCTTTCCAACAATTGAAGGTCTGGACCAGGAGCCGATGCAGTGTCGTTATAGATCGCGGAGCGGCTGGGCGGTCGCAACCTCCTGCCCGGTTGCGAGGCCGACTCCTGGGCGAGAGACCGGGGGCCTGACGCAAGCATCAAAGCAACAATCGCTGGAACAAGGAGCATTATTGTCAGTCTTCTTTCCATTCATCCCTCTGGATGCATGGGTTCCTGAGGCCCCCAACAGGCTTGCCATTCGCGGAAACCGTCCAATTGCCTTATGCATCCAGGGTTCCAGTCAGTGTCAGTACGCCCACGACCCCTGTAGATCGTACTGGGACAAAAGGTTAGAAGCCGCCCCCTGCGGTAGAGCCCCTTCGACTTGAGCCCGTCACTTGCCAGATTGTTGTCACCGCGCCGTCAGGGGGGCACTTCTGGAAAGTGATGTACGGCATCATCGATCGAGAAACAGCTGCGAGCCGCTCAGGGCCGAACCCCGAAATGCCCCAAGCCCAATGGCTCGGTCAGAGTCTCTCTGGTGCCAGTGCGGCTTGAGCACGAGAACGGCTCAGCGCAATTCTTGCTTGGAACTTGAGTTGCTTGTCAGAATTGGAGTCTGCACGCAACCAGGAAAGAGACGGTTGCATGGGGAGAGGGAGCTCGCACTCTGGCGTGAAACCGATGACGGAGTCGATGACCTTTGGCTTCCAAGCCATTGCTGCAGTGATTCTCGTGACTGCGACGTTGTTATTGCAGTGCGCGGGTATGGGGGTGCTTATTCACTGGGCGCGAGCCTCTATTGCGCGAGGCCTCAACGGCCTGGGTCCGTGGCGCGCTAGCCTGCTGATGATTCGGTTTACAACTGCGATAGTTATTTTGCACATCCTGCAGATTGTGCTGTGGGCTGCCTTCTACCGCTGGCGTTGTCTTCCATCCTGGGAGTCCTCCTTTTACTTTTCAGCCAGCAGCTATTCGACCGTCGGCTACGGGGACGTTGTTCTCCCGCGGATCTGGCGCGCGCTAGGCGCGGTAGAGAGTATTACCGGCGTGCTGATGTGTGGCATCTCTGTGAGCGCGCTGTTCGCTATTGCCACTCGGCTGATCGAGGCCGACGACCAGTCGTCAACCCAAGCGAGAATATGACCAGCCTCGACCCCGGTTGCTGAGTAATAGGACGACTTACTTCAGAAACCCCACAACGGCGCATTGCGGCCGCAGAACCGATACTGCCTGGAGCATGGCCTGCTCAATCCAGCGCCGCATTCACCATTTCCTGAGCTTCGCTCACAAGAGCACTCAAATGCGACTCGCTCTTAAAGCTCTCCGCGTAGATCTTGTAGATGTTCTCTGTGCCGGAGGGCCGGGCGGCAAACCAGCCGCTCTTGGCCACAACTTTCAGACCACCGATGGGAGCTTGATTTCCCGGCGCCCGAGTCAACTTGACAATGATGGACTCGCCTGCCAGTTCCGATTCCTTGACCGCTTCGGGCGAGAGCTTCTGCAATTTTGCCTTCTGTTCAGGCGTGGCTGGCGCGTCGATGCGCGTGTAGAACGGCGTCCCAAATTCTGCGGTCAGTTCCCGGTAGTGCTCAGCGGGATCCTTTCCGGTGCGGGCGGTGATTTCGGCTGCCAGCAGGTCCATGATTGGGCCATCCTTATCGGTCGTCCACACGGTGCCGTCAAGCCGAAGGAAACTTGCGCCCGCGCTCTCCTCTCCGCCGAAACAAAAGGAGCCGTCCACTAGTCCGGATACGAACCACTTGAACCCTACTGGCACCTCGCGCAGCTGACGGCCGAGCTTCTGGACGACTCTGTCAATCATGCTGCTGCTGACAAGCGTTTTTCCAACCGCGACGTCCGGATGCCACTGTGGGCGGTGTGTGAGCAAGTACTGGATGGCCACCGCGAGGTAATGGTTCGGGTTCATCAACCCGCCAACAGGAGTGACAATTCCGTGGCGGTCCGAGTCAGGATCGTTGGCAAAAGCCACCTGGTACTGGTCTTTCAGTCTCACGAGCCTTGCCATCGCGTACGGACTGGAGCAGTCCATGCGGATTTTGCCGTCGTGATCCACTGTCATGAACGAGAAGGTCGGGTCAAGGGTTGGATTGACGACGGTGATATCCAATCCATAAATCGAATTGATCGGCTCCCAATACGGACGGGCAGCTCCGCCAAGAGGATCGACGCCAAGTTTGAGGTGGGCGCCGCGAATGGCATCGATGTCCACGACATTTCTGAGATCGCGAACATAAGGCAGAACAAAATCTTCCTGGTGTATTGTCGCAGCGCGGATCGCCTGGTCAAAAGGAACGCGCTTCACTTCTGTATTTCGTGTCCGCAACAGTTCATTGGCGCGGTCCTGAACCCAGCGTGTCACGTCGCTATCAGCCGGGCCGCCGTTGGGCGGGTTGTATTTGAAGCCGCCATCTTCCGGAGGATTGTGCGAGGGCGTGATGACAATGCCGTCGGCAAGATGTTGTTTGCGATTTCGGTTGTAAACCAGAATAGCCCGCGAGATGACGGGAGTCGGAGTTACACCATCTCCTTGCTGGATGACCGTGTCCAGGTTGTTCGCGGCGAGAACTTCAAGCGCTGTGCGCTGCGCGGGGGCGGACAGTGCGTGTGTATCCTTCCCCATGTACAGTGGGCCGTCGGTCCTCTGCGTGCGACGGTAGTCGCAAATCGCCTGCGTGATCGCCAGGATGTGGGCTTCGGTGAAAGTACCCTGCAACGGGGACCCGCGATGTCCGCTGGTGCCGAAGCTCACCAGTTGATTCGGATCGCTCAGGTCGGGCTGACGCTCAAAGTACTCTTTTTCGAGCTGCCCGACGTCAATCAGCATCTCTTTCGGAGCCGGCTTGCCGGCCAGGGCCGAAATTGCCGGGATGCCGGGTGCGCTTGCTGCTGGCTTTGTTTTCAGGGTATCGGGCATGGCTCCGCCTTCCATATATCCGCAGCATATGCAGAAATAGTGCGGTCGCTCGAGAACTCTCCGGAATTCACCACCTTCAGAATGGCTTTGGGTGCCCGCTCGCCCGGCTTTGCGTAGACATCGCCGAGCCGGTCTTGGGCCTGACAACAAGAGATGAGATTTGCCCGATGCATGTAATGATCACCGCGGGCTAGCAAAGTATCGCACAATTCAGCAAACACTCGGCGCGGTCGTGCTGAATGACTGGAAGCTGAAACACTATTCAGACTGGGTTGGAGAGGAGAACTGTCAGTTCTGCCAGTTCTAACGATACGTCATTTCTTGATACTTTTCCTGCGCTGTTTAGATGCTGTGACGGTGGAAGCATGTCACGTCGGGGAGGATAGGCAGCTCATCGTGCTCTTAGAAGCCTCCTTGAAAACCATCGGACGTTACCGTTCCGCCATACTTCCAATAGCAAGAAGGAGCATTGCAATGCGGCAAGGATGTCGAATCACACTAACTCTGCTCGTAGTCGCCCTCCTCGCGTGCATGGCGTCACAAGCGCAAGATGTGCGTACCAACTACATGCCTGGAACGGACTTCTCGAAATACCACAACTACAAGTGGGTCAATATCGAAGGCGGAGCGCATCCTAATCAGATCGTGGACGCCCAGATCAAGCAGGCGGTTGACTCGCAACTGGCGTCCAAGGGTATGACCAAGACCGATGGCGATAAGGCTGATCTTTATCTCGCCTATCAAGTCGCTGTCGATCAGGAGAAGCAGTGGAACGGATACGGCATGGGTGGCGGCCTCCGCTGGGGTGGGATGGCGTCTGCTACCAGCTCCACCATCAACGTCGGGACTCTGGTTCTGGATATGTATGACCCGGCGACGAAGCAGCTGGTTTGGCAGGGAAACGCTACCAAGACCATCGATCCTAAGAGTAGCCAAGAGAAGAACCAGAAGAATCTGAACAAGGCGATGGAGAAGTTGTTGAAGAATTACCCACCCAAATAAAATAGACACCTGGATTCAGCGCGACTCGCGAAAGGGAATCGCCATGCGAAAGAGTTGGATCAGTTTCGTCTCATTTGTACTTTTCCTGATCGGATGCTTTACTGCTCTGGCCGCCGGCCAAAATCCGGAATTGCAACAGAAAGTCGCTCAGATCAAGGAGGCGTCCGCCAGGAACAAGCAAGCCCTGGCGCAATATACCTGGGTAGAAACAGTCACCATCAGCTTGAAAGGCGAGCAGAAAAAACAGGAGCACTTCCAGGTTCGGCTGGGCCCCGACGGCAAACCGCAGAAAACGTCACTTGATCCCCCAGCGCAAGCGTCCTCCGAGAGTGGCGGTGGAAGGCGGCAAGGTCGCCTCAAGGAGCACGTGGTTGAAAAGAAGAAGGAAGAGTACAAGGAGTACGCCGACCAGATCAAGGCTCTGATCCAGCAGTACGTTCCTCCTGAGAAGGAACTGCTGGAGCAAGCACGTCAGCAGGGCAACATCACGCTTGGGCCAGCGCCGGGTGCTTCCGGCGAATACTCACTGGTCATCTCCAACTACGTTAAGAGCGGCGACAAGATGAGCCTCCTGATAGACGGCGCCAAGAAAGACCTCGCGAGCATATCGATTGCCTCCTACCTGGACAATCCGAGTGATGCTGTCAACGTGTCGGTTCAGTTTAGTGCTATCCCCGGCGGACCGAACCACGTGTCCGGGGAGACCATTAACGGTGTCAGCAAACAATTGACGATCGCAGTCCAAAACAGCAACTACCAGAAACTCTGACTGGTTGAACTTTGAAAGTTGGATGGGTGGCACACTCACTCAAGTCCTCTGTTGGCTTGAGTGGGGCAGTTGCACCGCTGAGCAGAGTCTGCCGGGTGCCCCAGGTCTCGCGCTTTTTCGAGACCTGGGAAATCATCGCAGCGCGGATTGCGTGTTCGGTAACTTCTTGAAAAATTGGCGCGCGCAGAAGGAATCGAATCCGCGTGAAAACGCAAATTCAACGACATGCAGAGCTACGGATGGCATGGAAGTACATGAAAAGCACTGGTAGGAGGACAAACGGATCGCAAACGGATTGCAGCCCGAGGACAGCTTTACCGCTTCGTGCTGATGAAAACGATTACAAGAAACATCGCGGTTAGAGCAGAACGGGAACCGCTTTCCCTGAGCATAGTTAGTTACCCATCCGTGCAAGCGACGAAACGCTGCGGGGCCCGTAAGCAAAACATGGAAACCCAGTGAACGATCGGTCTTGCTGTCGTGACAGAGGCCTTGTGGCCCTTTATGCGATTGCCGATTCTGCTTCAGACGCAATCTGACGCTGCGCGAGCTTCGCCCCTGATCGTCGGAACAGAAGGTAATCGAGAGAAAATACTCCCGCCCCAAAGACCAAAACCAATGCCGACGCGAACAAGAATGTGTAGGGATCTGCGGCATAAAACTTGCCAGGCTCCTTGAGAATCGAAAACAACGCTTCCCGATCTCCGAAATAGTATGCAGCGAGCATGTTCAAGGTGAGCGGAATGGCAATCAACCTTGAGCCGAGGCCCATGAAGAGCAAGACTCCTCCAACCACCTCGAGCGAGCTGACCATCACCGCGGTCATATGCGGCATCGGCACATTCAGACTCTCAAAGTAACCCGTTACTCTGTCTATGTTGCCCAGCTTGCCCCAACCGCTCTGCGCCAGCTGCCATCCCCAATACAAACGCACGGCTAGGATGAACAGAGACTGGGTATGA
>DASPRM010000133.1 GCA_035624455.1 Terriglobales bacterium | reverse complement strand
CAGCTCGATTGATCCCTTGGGATTAACAGGCTGTGATCCCTGCCCGCCTGGACGCGGAATTGACGATTGGGACAGCGGGGGCGGAGGCGGAGGCGCGTGGTGGAACCTTACCTTCAGCGCGGCCAACTCCAGCATCAATCTCAACGCCTACAGCGATTATCTCGACCAGGTCGCCTTTGGTGCTAACTACTACAATCGGCCGGGATATGCCAACCCTCAAGCGGAGGCTGAGTCCAACTATCTCGCGAGTGTGCAAACCGCGTTTGTAACCGAAAAGGCGCGACATGCTGCAGATACGACATTCGGAATTCTCGACGCAGATAGCAATTGTTCTTCATTCTTCAATGACAAGGCAATAGTGTTTTCAGAAGGTTCCCAGACTTCTGGAGCCGACATATTTGGCGGAGTGGATATCCGCCTTGGTGTGGCGGAAGAGCCGACCATCGGTGCCCGAACGCAACAAGGCATGGGTGCCCAAGGGGCTATTTTTCTGAATCCTGTGGGTCCATTCTTCAGAGCGTTCGGTACCACTGGGAGCCGAATATTTCCGCTGTCGGTGGGCCCCTATACAGGCAGTACGATACGAGCTCAGGTCACAATTCTCCTACATGAATTTGGGCATCTGATCAACGCTATTCCCAGGGACGCAGGTAGCCCCGAGCAGTCCGTTCTGAATACGCGGTCAATCCTCAAGCAATGCGGATCCGCAATTGAGGGAGTCAAGAAATAAAACTGATTCAAAGGAAGTGAAAGGATGACAATAAAAATGCTGGGGCTTCTTATTCTTCTGGTCCTCGGATCTCCTGGAAAAGAGACTGCCATTCTGAAGGGTAAGGTCACGGACGTTGCAGAAGGTGCAGCCATCCCCAAAGCTTACATAATTGTGCATAAGTCAGGGGACGTTAGCGGTGACATCAGGCCATCGGTCCAACCTGACGGTAGCTATTATGTGAATCTGAGCGATGGCCCCTACGACGTGTTCGTAACAAGCGTTGGCTTTGCACCAGTTTGCACGAAGGTCGTCCTTAAGACTGGCCAAGTGAACATCTATAACCCGCGCCTCCGGGTCAGCAAAACGGAATCTGCAGAAACCAACTCTCAGTCACCTTAGGCGTGTGGCCGGGTGCCCCGGGTTTCGCGCTCTTCGAGACCTGGGTGTTCCACTTTCATTCCCGCCCCGTAATCGCTCCCACTCACCCTCCTTTTCCCTTTCCCGCTCCCGCTCCCTCCCGCGCGCCAGCGTCGCCCCGACCCCCGCGCGAAGCGCTCGCTTCCGTTCCCGCCACAAGCGCGCGTGCGCGCGATACGCTGCCGATTTCGTAATCGCATCCGTCGCACGCGGTCGTGCATTTTCAGACTAGGTTGTGGTGTCCCGCGACCGAACCACAAGATGTGGGGAGGGGGGTCGGTTTTGAAATGCACTATCTCCTATCCCCCCATGCGTTTGACTGCCCTCGCAACTGGTCCCTAAACTGGTCCGCCTGACCGAAGATCGGCCTGGCGGTGCGGAGATGATTGCCGCCCACCCTTCGCTGCGCTCAGGATAGGGCACCCACCGTCCCGCCTTGTCCCATTGAGGCCTTGCGCTATGAATAAGCCGGCCTTCCCCGATGCCATATCGCGACGGAGGCGATAGCCGCGCCAAGGAGAATCGGCGGTCCGTGCAGGTCGCGCGCGATGGTAAGGACGATGGCTCCGATCAGCACAAAGGCAGCGCCGAAAATTGCCGGCTTTCTCCTGTTCACCAGCAACAGCCAGGCAGCCAGAGCGCCAAGCAATCCTGCGCCCGCCACCGATGCGCCGGCTCCGGCAGGTTGCCATGCATATCCTGCAATCTCACCCACTACACCGGAGGCAAAATAGATAAGCAGCGCGAGACTTGGGGCACATGGCTTGAGTGGGCCACCCGACCCTGGAAAACACTATGTTCAATGTGTGGTTGTGCCGGTGAGATTATCCCTTCGAGGTACGGAATTCCGCGACCAGCTCTCCAATCAGCGCTTCCTCATCGAGCGTCGGGCTTATCGGCCGCGTAGCCATCGCGGCGATGACCTCGTCCGTGATCTCGATTCCTTTATCTGCGAGGGCAATCAGCAATGCACCGCGAATACTAAACGCACGACCTCGGTTCGAGTCTTCTGCTGAGCCGCCGACAGCTATACCTGGAGACGCGGGCTTGTCTGGGTTCTCTAACCTGTCTCGGTGCTTGGCCTCGAACCATCGCCAGAAGAGTTGTAGCTTCTCGACCGGCACCGGGCTCCAGTCTCCCGGCAAACTTCCAAACTCCGGTTCTTCCGGCGGTACTTGATACGGTTCGTCCATGTGCGTCTCCCAAGAAGACGAGCCTGTCTTTCGTAGCACAGGCCGGTGTCCCAAGAAAAGAATCGGGCTTAGAGAGGTCTCTGCCCTATCGTCCCTGCGGTAGTGCACTTGCCAGGAACCGTAGACGTTTGAAATATGCCGTCATCGAAGAACTCTGCCCAAGGATTGGTCGTGCTTGGTCTACAGTCACGATTGTCCCAGTTCTGCGATGGGTACTTCCAGCAGGTGTACCTAATCATCCAACCTATGTTGAGCGGCGGTGCACTACCGCAGACCGCAGTTGGATTCTCCGTCGGAATGCACGAACAAAGGCGTGATGAGACGCCACCACTGATGATGAGCGAGGGCATCAGGAGTTCGCTCCAGCAAAGGAAGCAGCCGGGGGTCCGCGAACTGGAGAGCGGTGAGAACGCCGGTGATCGCAAGGACAGCGAGAGTCGCAACTGGAGGCTTGTTCATTAATCCGCGGAAAGGAGATGAGGAATCAGTTGCGAAGTCACAATAGCCGGTGAGCCAAGGGGGCCAAAAGCATAGATGCTTCGCCCGCGATACGGGCTCAGCATGAGCCGTCGAGGGAACGACAAGTTCCCAGTGATCAGCCCTAGTGTCGCCGGGTATGCCAGGGATTGTTCGGTAGCGAAGAGTTCTTCTAGGATAAGGGCATCTGGCATCCGCTCAACCCTATCGTGTCACGGAATCCGCAACTGATTGCCGAATTGACCAAAGTGCCCAGGCCAGCGAAAATCACGGGCCCTTGCTCAGGAAGATGGACCTCTGCTGTGCTGAATCTGGTGGTCTTGCTGGTCCTGATCGGAAGTGCTGCGAGCGGCCTGGCCCAAGTATCCCAGGTTAGCGCCCGACGGCAGGGAGCGAACTCGGGGCACGCACCGGCAGCGGCATCGTCCCAGATTTTTCCAGCGCCCATTCCTGGACAGGTTACGTGGGCGCCCGCTCCTCTGGTAAATGGCTCTCCCTGCCTCTTCGTTTTCCGCACTCAAACCGAGCTCGCATCTCTACGCGGCAAGTGGCTCGGTCACGATGTTTATTTCTCTCGCCCGGCGAGTGGCGATGCCTGGTATGGGATTGCGGGGGTGGATCAGAACATTCCCCCGGGCGCTTACGAATTGCAACTGGAGGCTGTGAAAAGCGACGGCGCCCCCGGCCAGTTCACTCAGCTGGTAGAGGTGAGCGCAATCATCTACAGAAGCGAAGTGCTGCGCGTGCCGGAACGGTTCGTGAAGCCGACGCCAGAGATGCAGAAGCGCATCGAAGAAGACCGTCAGCTGAAGCAGCGAGTCTTCAGCCAGATTACGCAGGCTGCGGAATGGTCGGGAAGCTTTATTGCTCCGGTGGACACGCAAGTCTCAGAGGGATTCGGAACGCGGCGCGTATTCAACGGTGAGGTCAAGAGCGTGCATCAGGGAATGGATTTCCACGCCCGCCCGGGCACGCCGGTATTGGCGGCAAACTCCGGACAAGTGGTGCTGGCCAGCAATCTGTTCTACGAAGGCAATTGCGTAGTGATCGATCACGGCCAGGGGCTGTTCACCTTGTACATGCATCTGTCGGAGATCCAGACGGAGGTGGGTCAGCAGATCAAGCGCGGGCAGGTGATCGGCCTGAGCGGAGCCACCGGCCGCGCCACCGGACCTCATCTGCATATGGCGGTACGGTGGGAGGGAGTGTATCTGGATCCAGCGCGGCTGCTGGCGATCAGTATGCCGGAACTGCGGTAGGGCTGGAGTTGGACACCCCGCTTGAAACTCACGGTGTTTTCCCGGCAAGAAAAAAGCTGGCTTGCGATTTAGCGAGGTTCAAACAAACTTCAGCCCGACACCATCTCGCCCAGCCTTGAATCTAGAATTGTCGGGAGGAATTTTAAGAACAGTGCAGAGGATACATAGACTCTCGCTCGCTACGCGTCGCGCAGAGTTACCATCAGATCCTCCGGCCGCGGTGTGGCCTCAGGATGACCCCTCAACAGCCGAATAAATAACCAGTTCTCAAGGAGGACTTATGGCCGATTTGAACGCCCTGAGAAGCAAATACAACCCAGTCATCGAGGCAATCACGAGATTCGGCGGCAGCGTACAGGCGACCGACCTGCACGGCGACAAGCTTTACCTGAAAGCCACAGTTCCGTCGGAGCTTGCCAAGAACCGCGTTTGGGACGCGATCAAGCAGGTTGACCCCACGTATGGCGATCTGGAGCATGACATCGCCAGCACAGGTGGGCAGCAGACTTACACGATCCAGGCAGGCGACAATCTCTCCAAGATCAGCAAAATGTTTTACGGAAACGCCAACCAGTACATGAAAATTGCTCAAGCCAACAATATTGCCGATCCCAACGTAATTCGCGCCGGGGCCACCCTGGTGATTCCGCAGTAAATCCGTCCGGCTCGCTTCCCTTCCCGCCTTCATTTCGCATGGTTGAGATGAGGGCGGGAAGGCGCCTTCTCGCCCTGCAAAAGCCGCGCACCGAAGTGCAGATAGCGTTTGCAGGGGTCTAAGTCCTGACTCAAAAATGCCTAAATCCTTCGGCCGCCGCAGCGCGCCTCAGGATGATTCCTCAATCAACTCACCTGGTGCCTAGACACACCTGACTTTTTTGCGCACCCTGTACAATAAGCCGCCGAGACTGGGCCTTCAATAAACCAAGCAAAGGCACATAATGTTCGAGATCAGGCGGGGCAGGCCCTATCCGCTGGGCGCCACTTGGGATGGAGAGGGCGTGAATTTTGCGCTCTTTTCGCAGAATGCCGAGGGGGTGACGTTGTGCCTGTTCGACGGCGCGGACACCGGCACGCCCTCGCAGACCATCGAAGTGAAGAACCGGACTCGCTTCATCTGGCATGTGTACTGCAAGGGATGCATGCCGGGGCAAATCTATGGCTACCGCGTCGCCGGTCCATACGATCCGGTGAAGGGCCAGCGTTTCAACGCTGCCAAGCTTCTGGTGGATCCCTACGCGCACGCCATCTCGGGAACGATGGATTGGTCGCGCGGTTCAGCGTATGCGTACAAGCGCGGTGACCCGCGCGCTGACCTGGTGATCGACACTTCCGATGACACCGCAGCCGCGCCCAAGTGCATCGTCGTGGATGGCGGGTTTGACTGGGAGGGAGATGCACCGCCGCGAATTCCGCTCGATAAGACCATCCTCTACGAGCTGCACGTGAAGGGATTCACGGCCCGCTTGCGCAATCTGGATCCAGCTCTACGTGGAAGCTATGCAGGGCTGGGTTCGCCGACTGCGATCGAATATCTGCAATACCTGGGAGTAACCACCCTGGAGCTGCTTCCCATTCACGCCTGCCAGCCGGAAAAGTTTCTGCTCGATAAAGGACTGACCAACTACTGGGGTTACAACACGCTGGGATTTTCTGCCCCCGATGCCCGCTACAGCGCCAGCGGCAATCTCGGCCAACAGGTGACTGAATTCAAGCAGATGGTGAAACAGCTTCACCGCGCTGGATTCGAGGTGATCCTGGACGTGGTGTACAACCACACCTGCGAAAGCAATCATCTTGGACCCACGCTTTCCTGGCGTGGAATCGACAACCTCAATTATTACTGGCTGGAAACTGACACGCCGTGCTTGTATCACGACTACACGGGATGCGGAAACTCACCGCAGATGTCGAATCCAGTGGTCCTGCGCATGATTGCCGACAGCCTGCGCTACTGGGTGAACGTGATGCATGTCGATGGCTTCCGCTTTGATCTGGCGACGGTATTGGGCCGGGAAAAGGATGGGCCGACGCGGATGGCGTCTTTCTTCGACATCGTGCAACAAGATCCGGTGCTGAGCCAGGTCAAGTTGATCGCGGAGCCGTGGGACGTGGGCCTGGGCGGCTACCAGGTGGGCAACTTCCCTATCGACTGGGCGGAATGGAATGGACGCTACCGCGACACGGTGCGCCGCTTCTGGAAAGGAGATGCGGGAATGGTTTCCGACATGGCGTACCGGCTCACCGGTTCCAGCGATCTCTATTCCCACGACGGCCGCAGTCCGGGAGCGAGCATCAATTTCGTGACCTGCCATGATGGATTCACGCTGCATGACCTGGTGAGCTACAACTTCAAGCACAACCGGGCGAATCTGCAAAATAACCAGGATGGCACCGATCAGAACGACAGTTGGAATTGCGGTGTGGAGGGGGATACCACCGATCCCGCGATCGGCAAGCTGCGTACCCGCCAGCGGCGAAATTACATGGCGACGCTGCTGCTCTCGCAGGGTACCCCGATGCTCTGCGCGGGCGACGAGTTCGCGCGCACGCAACAGGGAAACAACAATGCTTATTGCCAGGACAACACCATCAGTTGGGTGGAGTGGAGCCGGGCCCATCAGTTTGCCGAATTGCTGGAGTTTACCCGGCAGCTGATCGCCTTCCGCAAGGCGCATCCTGTGTTCCGGCAGACCGATTTCTTCCACGGAAGAGACATCTCGAGGAACCAGATCAAAGATGTCACCTGGCTGCGGACCGACGGACAGGAAATGGGCGAACTGGATTGGCAGACCGATTTCATCCGCGCCGTCGGCATGATGCTGGATGGATCTGATATCCAGGAGCAGGACGAAGTCGGCAAAACGATCCAGGATGGTGTGTTCCTGCTGCTGCTTAACGCCGCGTCCATCACGGTTAATTTTCAGATGCCCAGCATGCCCAGCATCGGCCTGTGGCACGCACGGATGGACACTTCTTCAGGCTGGATCGCGGCCTCTGGTCCAAGCGGGACGACTCGCGCTCCGGGCGCTGAATATTCGGTGGAGGACCATAGCCTGGTTCTGCTGGAATGGATGGAATAGGGTCCCAGGTTAGCGCGGCGCGTAGCTGGGGCATTTCGCGGACGCAGGTCATAAATGCATAGGTCCTAGGGCCGCCCGTGGCATGGATTCCTCGCTGGCTACGCGTCGCTCAGAATGCCCCCTCAGGAAGCACAGTTACTTTGTCGACCTGATAAATTGGCCGCGATGAGAATGGTAATCCTGCTGCTGGTTGCCGGGTGGTTTCCGTGCCTGCTTGCAGCTTCCTCCGGGGATCAGAGTTCCGGTGGGTCGAGCAAGCAGTCGCTCTTCGATGCCAGGGCAGCCGAACGCTTCGCGAATCTCGCGCTGGCTTGCGTGAATAAGGAATATCCCAACAAAATCTCTCACACCTTGAATAGCGATGCCGACGTTCTTCCGCCGCGCAAGCTGACGCCGGCCTTCTATGGCTGCTACGACTGGCATTCCTCGGTTCACGGGCACTGGCTGCTGGTGCGGCTGGCGCGGACATATCCCGAGGCGGCGTTCACTCCGAAGGCGCGGGAGGCGCTGAAGCGCAGCCTGACAGCAGAAAACATCGCGCAGGAAGTTGTGTATCTGAAGGCTGCCGGCAGAGCGAGCTTCGAGCGTCCGTATGGCTTGGCGTGGCTGCTGCAACTGGGACAGGAATTGCGGGAGTGGAACGATCCGCTGGGGCACGAACTCTCGGCCAATCTGCAGCCACTGGAGATTGCAGCGGGCGACCGGCTGAAAACATGGTTGCCCAAGCTCTCCTATCCGATCCGCTCCGGCGAACACAGCCAAACAGCATTCGCGCTGGGACTGATGATCGACTATGCGCGCGCCACGCAGCAGCACGATTTTCTGCAGCTTCTAAGCGAGAAGGCCAGGCAGTTCTATGTGCGGGATCACACTTGCCCGATGGCATACGAACCTTCCGGAGAAGATTTTCTCTCTCCTTGCCTGGCGGAAGCCGATGTCATGCGGCGCGTCCTGCCTTCGTCGGAATACGCCGGCTGGCTGCGATCGTTTCTGGCGCAGATTCCGGCGGACGGCAGCTCGGATTGGCTCAAGCCGGAAGTGGTTACCGATCCCAGCGATCCCCGGCTGGCGCACCTCGATGGCCTGAATCTCAGCCGCGCGTGGATGCTGGAGGGAATTGCCTCGGGCTTGCCTGCCTCCGATCCGCGACTAGCGTCCCTGCAGGCGACTGCGGCGGCGCACCGGAATTCGGGATTGGCGTCGGTGACCGGCGAACATTACGAGGGTGGACACTGGCTGGGCAGCTTCGCCGTGTATCTGGTCACGCGGCGGGGGATCGGAGAGCCGTAGCGACATTGGAGCCCCGAGGCAGCGTCCTTTACGGAAAAAGCAGGCCCGGCAGAAGTAAGCGAACGCCAGCCGCGAGCCTCAGTGTTCGACGTTGAAATAGATGCGAGCAGTAGCGCGGTACTGCAGCACCTTTTTTCCGTCGAGTTCCATTTCAAAGTCGGATACACGCGCCCACTTGATGCCGCGCACGGTTTTCGCCGCTTCGATGACTGCATTTTCAGCGGCTTTGGCGAAGCTGTCCTTGGATACGCCAACTACATCAATCACTTTTTGAGCCATAGCTCTCTCCTGTGATGTCGAGTATTTGAAATGCATAGATTCTTCGCTCGCTTCGCGTCGCTCAGGATGCTCCCTGATCTGGAAATGCTGCCCTTCCCGCGGTGACCAAACTCATTTAAACCTTCTGCGGAACTATGAGCACGGAGCAGGGCGAGAAGCGCATTATTTTCTCGGTGGTCCGGCCAAGCGTGGTGTATTCGAAAAACGGGCGGTGCTCGGCGCCCACTATCACCAGATCGCTGGCTTCGCGGCGCAAAAGCCCGATCAACTGCTCCGCCGGATCACCGCGAAGAATCAGTTCCGAAATGCTGCAGCGTTCGCGGAACGATGCCGGAATCCAATCGTGCAGGCGAGCGCGTCCCAGCTCGCTGGAAACGTGAGCCTCCTCCAATGACAGAACAGCGTCCAGCGATGCTCCGGTGGCTGCCGCGATGGCGCAGGCTGCATCCAGGCACTGCAAGGCGAAATCCCCCAGGTTGGTAGGACAAACGATACGTTGCAACTGCTTTTGCCCGCGCGCCAACTGGTTGCCCTTGGCGATGAGGATGGGACAATTGGCCACCCGCGCGACATTCTCGGCCACCGAGCCCAGCAGCACGTGTGCGGCCCCGTCTTCCCCGTGACTGCCCATCACGATCAGATCGGGGACATGTGCGCTCAAATACTGCAGCACAACCTGCACGGGATGGCCGGCCTCCACCAGGACACGATAGGGCACGCCGGAGCCGAAGACGGAATCCGCGATTCGCTCCAGTTCGCCCGAGACTTCGGTCTTACGCATCTGCAACTGTGCCCAGCTGGCCTCTTCTTCTGCCTTGGACAGCTTGATCTCGCCGGGCCAATCCGCGTGAACGATCTCGAGATCGGGATGGAAATGATTCGCCACCAGCCGAGCCCAGCTCAGAACCACGGGGGAGGCGGAGCTCAAATCAATCAGGCAGAGAAGATGTTGTGGCGCGAAAGTGGCTTTCATCAGCAGGTCTCAGCCGGTTACGACGGATCCGGCTTTGCGCCTTTCTTCTTCGATAGCGGCGAGCATGGAATCATTGCCAGAATACTTGAAATACTGCAAGCCTCTGGAAGTGGCTTCTCGCTCCTCGGCGAGCGAAAGATAATGCAGATCCTCCTTGCTGACTGCGGGAATTCCCCTGCGGGTGAGGTAACGGTAAATTTCCTCCGGAGTGGCGGCAGCAGTCTCGCTGATTGCCTCCAGATATTGCAAGACGGTGGCAGCGCCCACTTCACCGTCGTGGCGCGCGATACCGACCAGGCCCTCGCTGGCCTTGCGCGCCCATCCCACCGCAAAGGTGCCGGCCACGACGCTCTGCGACTGCGGATCGAAGATCTCATAGCGGGGATGCCCGGGGTCGGCCGCGCCGGGACGGGTGACATAGCCTTCGGCCCCATAGGGCAGACCAACGTTGGGATCGGCGGAGTCGCCGATGGCGAAGATCATGGTGTCGACGTCGAGATCGGCTGTCCGGTCCGTGCCCTTCGCGGAAAGGCTGCCGTCGCGCTCGACCAGGATGTTCTCGCGGACGGTCAGGCGATCAATGCAGCCCGAGGCGCCGGCATGAATGGAAACGGGCGAGTACAAGAAGCGAAACTTCAGACGCGGCCGCACCGGCTCGTACGGCTTGGCCAGGATGGGAAAAGTTTTGCCCGCAACGTTGGCGATGTCCTGGCCGACGGCGGCCAGGCAGGGCTGGATGCGCTCGAGTTCCTGCTGGAAGTCCTGGCGGTCGAGGTGCTGCTCGATGTGCACGAATTCGCGCTCGTCGAACTTGGCTTCGAAGGGACCACGCCGGGCGACGACGATCAACTCCTCGGTTAGCCGATCGGGATCGTCCTGCAAAACCCAGCGCGCGATGTCCACCATAACGTTGCCCATGCCCACGATGGCAATGCGCTTTCCGGTAGAGAAATCCTGAGAGGCAAAAGGTGGCAACTGATTGTAGTGGTAGACGAAATCCTTCGCGGAGTAAACGCGGCGGCAGTCTTCGCCGGGAAGGTTGAGGTCCTTGGTGCCCTGCGCGCCGACGGCGAACACCATGGCGGCAGGCTGGAAATCGCGAAGGTCTTCGATTGTGATCGAGTATCCGTTGCCAACCCGGACATGGCCAAAGTAGTGAACGTTGGGCAGCGAGAGTACCTTGGCAAACTGCTTGCGCAAGCCCACTTTCATCTTGTCTTTGACAGGATAGATTCCGTACTCGGCCAGGCCGCCGGGCTTGATATCGCGATTGAAGATCACCACCTGGTGACCTGCCGCAGCTATCTTCTGAGCGGCAAACAGGCCTGCTGGACCAGCGCCAACCACGTAAACAGTCTTCAAAACCAGTCCTCCCAGGTCTGAACCGAACTGCTCACGCGAAGGGACGTCATCATGGGCCTGTGCTTATTAGGATGCGTCAAGATTGTAACCAGAGCGGCAGGGGAAAGGGAAAGGGTTGAAGGGGAGGGGGCAATGTTTCAGCTGGCAGGGCCGAAACGGAACAGGTGGTGGGGCAGAAAGCGCCCTTCGGCCGCCGGGGCTTGGGATGACCATCAGCAGCGAAGAAATACATAGATTCGCCGCTTGCCTGGCGTCGCTCAGAATGACCCGGCGAATATTTCGGCCCGCCCGGGAATACTTCTAGGCCACGCCGCATTCGTGCTGGCGCTGTTTGATGTGGCTGTAAGCCAAGGTCATCATCTTGATGCGGCTGAGGCCGAAATCATTGGGCCGAAATACGACTTCGGTTCGCGCGGGGATTTTCAGGGTCTCACTCCAGAAGAGATGGCGCACGAGGGCGGCCAGGTCCGGTTTCCGGGCGATTTTCTGGCGCAGATAATCCATGCCGTGCGCGAGGTGGCGGCCTTCGTCGGCGCGGATCAATTGGATGCCTTGCAGCAGGCGGGGAAAAATCCCGCGCGAGCCCAACATTTCTTCGAAGTACTGATAGCCGGTGACGGCGAGTCCGCCTTCCACAATGCCCATGTAGTGGGTGAAGCCGATGACCATAGCCTTGTCCAGTTCCTCTTCCGAGCCCGACAATAGAGCGCGGCCAATGGCCTCGCCACGCGCTTTCAACTCGTCCAGCAATACCCCACGATACTCAGGTACCAAGTAGGCCGCGGTGTTCACCTCTCCAAAGACATCACGAAAATAAAGGTGAAAGAATTCGGCGTGCTTGACCTCCTCGAACATCTGGGTGGTGAGAAAAACGCGGCGATCGGCATCCTGCATGCCGGCGATGAACCAAGCCAGGGTGTCCGACACGCTCACCTCGCCCTCGTAGAACAACGCACAGACCTTAAGCAGTTGTTCTTTCTGACCCGGCGTGAGCCGCTCCCAGTGCGGGCGGTCTTCAGCGATAGGAATCTGCTCCGGATCCCACATGCCGTGACGCTTGGCGATCTGGTAGAGCTGACGCGGTGATTTGGGAGAGGTAGCAGCGGCGGACATGCTGGTCTTTGGCCTCCCGGCTGGCTAAATGTACGCTGAACCTGGGATTCCGCCAACTGGCGGTACGGCTTTGTGCTCCTGTATGCGGAGACTGTGACTGGCGGCGCTCGCGATGGCTTTCGTTAGCCTCGGGAATACCTCAGCGGCAAAAGCCGGACCTATCTTACGCAAGTACGGCTCGGTTAAAACCGAGCCCCTTCACGACTTCCCGCGAAGAAGCAGCATTTTCCGCTGCCGCTGGTAGACTGCTATCTGCGGAATGGCACACGCCTCTCCACTGCGCTCCAGCTTTCGGGAACTCATCGAATCCCCCAGCCTGGTGCTGGGCGAAATCGCCTGGCGATGGGGATTCGGTCTGGTTGTCTGGGCAGTCATCTTCTACACCGCTCTTACATTTTTGGCGGGAATAAAAATCAGCGATGGGGAGTGGAGGGTGCTGAAGAGTCTTGAACCTTACTCGATGGCGCTGGTTCTGGCTCAGATATTGGCCGATTTGGGGCCTATGCTGGGGCGGTGGATTCCGGCTGTCATTCCCGTGCTGATGGTTCTTTGGGTGGTGTTGGCCAGCATCGGGCGCGCAGCCACGCTGAAAGCCCTGCTCCAGGAAAGCGCTACGAACTGGCTGGGATTGCTGGGGATCAATACGCTTCGCGTCGTAGTGTTGCTGGCTGCCGTTCTTGCTTTTTTCGGCGGGGGAATTCTGATTGGGGCATGGATCCCGCCGTCTCCCGAGAAGCAGTTGCTTCCGACCCTGTTGATTTTTCTGGTGGCGCTGGTGGTGGGATCGATCTGGTCGATGCTGAACTGGTTTCTGTCGCTCGCGCCGATTTTTGCTCTGCGGGATGGACGAGGAGGGTTTGCGTCTTTTCGCGAATCTGTGGAACTGTTCCGCTCGTATCCGGGAAGATACACGACAATCGCAGCCGCGCTGGGGCTGATGCGATCAGTGCTGCTGGGAGCAATTCTGCTGGCCTCGCTGGCGGTGGTGGGGGCGGCAGCGCAGGGGCAATGGCGGGGAGCGCTGACGTTCAGCGTCATCGTGTCGCTGATTTATTTTGCCATGACCGACTTCCTCCACATCTGGCGCATCGCCGCGTACGTGAAGCTGGCGGAAGCGGAGCCGGAAATTGCGCCAGAGCCGGCGGTGTTGCCCTCGGAGCCGCTGCTGCCTCCCGCGCCGCAGTTCGAATCGGATTTCGGGGGTGGGGGCAACATTTCCCCGCCCCCGCTTCCCGAGGGCCAATAGCAGGTCGAGGGCGGCTTCTGATACATTGAAACGTGCAAGCACCACAATCCATTGTTGTCCTCGACTTCGGCTCGCAGTACACGCAACTGATCGCGCGGCGCATCCGCGAGCTGAATGTGTTTTCTGTTGTTCTGCCCTGCACGGCCAGTTTGGAAGAAATCTGCAGCTACGCGCCGGTGGGAATCATCCTGTCGGGCGGGCCGAGTTCGGTTTACGAGGCCGATGCGCCGCCAATGGACGACCGCGTGCTCAAATTCGGCAAGCCCGTGCTCGGCGTCTGCTATGGGTTTCAGCTCATGACGCACAAGCTGGGCGGCAAGGTCAGTCCCGCGGCCAAGCGCGAATATGGGCATGCCGAAGTGAAGGTCGTGGAGGGCTCCGCGCTGTTCAAAGGTCTGCCATCGGAGTTGCAGGTGTGGATGTCCCACGGTGACGAGGCGCTGGAGTTGCCGCCGGGATTCAAGCAGGTTGCGCGATCGAGCAATGCACTGGCAGCGATGGAAAATGCGGATCGGCGCATGTGGGCGGTGCAGTTTCATCCCGAAGTGCATCACACGCCAGGCGGCCGCGAGATCCTGAAGAACTTCGTGTTTGACATCTGCGGAGCCCTGCCCAACTGGACGCCGGCGCAATTCATTCTGGAGGCGGTGGAGAACATCCGCCAGCAAGTGGGCGAGGGGCGGGCAATTTGCGCGCTGTCGGGCGGCGTGGATTCGGCGGTGGCCGCTACGCTGGTCGATCGCGCGATTGGAGAGCGGCTTACGTGCGTGTTCGTCAACAACGGCGTTCTGCGCAAAAACGAATTCGCCAAGGTGCAGCAGAACCTTCATGACAAGCTGGGCCTGAACCTGCGCGCCGTGGATGCCAGCCAGCGCTTTCTCGACCGGCTCAGGGGCATAACCGATCCCGAAGCCAAGCGCAAAATCATCGGCCGGGAATTTATCCAGGTTTTCGATGACCAAGCGCAGCAGATCGAAAAGGAGCAGGGCCACGTGGAGTGGCTGGTGCAGGGGACGCTGTATCCGGACGTTATCGAATCGCGCTCGGTGCGGGGGCCGTCGCAGACCATCAAGTCACACCATAACGTCGGGGGGCTGCCGGAGAAGATGCAACTCAAGCTCATCGAACCCTTAAAGGATCTCTTTAAGGATGAGGTGCGGCGGATTGGGCGCGACCTGGGCATGCCGGAGGAGATCCTGCAGCGGCAGCCGTTTCCCGGGCCGGGGCTGGCGGTGCGCATCCTGGGCGAAGTCACGCCGGAGCGGATCGCGATTCTGCAGGAGGCGGATGACATCGTGGTCACTGAGATCAAGCGCGCGGGACTGTACTCGCAGATCTGGCAGTCGTTCGCGGTGCTGCTGCCGGTGATGTCGGTGGGGGTGATGGGCGACCTGCGAACTTACGCCTACACCTGCGCCATCCGCGCCGTGCACTCCGAGGACGGTATGACTGCCGACTGGGTGCCCCTGCCGTATGAGGTCTTGAAGATCATTTCCACGCGGCTGGTGAATGAAGTGAAGGGCATCAACCGCGTGGTGTACGACGTGACCTCGAAGCCGCCGGGGACGATTGAGTGGGAGTGATGAATGTCCCAATAAATACAAGAATCCTGGACCAGTGCATGTCTGTTTAGACCGGGTTTCGTTTTAAAAAGTTCCGCGTACTAGCAAAGTTTGCGCCGAACCGTTGGTTGAGTCACCGCACTAGGGTAATGAGAATCGGAAACCGCGCCGCAAACTGTTGCAAAATCGTCATATCACTCACTGACCCGGTTCCCGGCGAACAAACAGCGCAAGCCTGTGCAAACGCCTGTTAGCAACAGTTAGTTCCGATTTGCCCGGTATTTAGGAGTTTCCGCGATCGATTCAGACAAGCCGACTTATCAATATTAATCACTTGAAAGGCCGTGTGTCCCTTTGTGACAAGACAGACCGCTGCGAGGCGGTCTGTCGAGAATGGAAAGGCTCGCAACCTTCACTACGCTGCCTTTTTCTTTTGAACCGCGGTGGCGGCTTTTCGGATCACATCTAACACGAAGTCAGGCTGGGACAACATCGGTACGTGGCTGCTATCGGTCTCGAAGGTTGTTGCTCCCATACGCTTCGCGACGAAACGCTCCAACTCGGGCTGGATAGTACGGTCCTTCGTAGCTACGATGTACCAGCTGGGCTTCGATCTCCAAGCAGTACCTTCCACCTTTTGTTGGAACAAATCTGCTACAGGCGCGCCCTGAGTAGCCCAGATCAGCTTCTGCTCTTCCTCGGAAAGATCACCTGCAAAGGACGGGACGCCATCACTTTTCAGCCAAACCCGCCCGTCTGCAACCTCGATATGGGAAAAAATATCGGTTGCCGGAAACTTCTCTTGCAGACTTTGTGAAGTTTCGTTGGCATCCGGGGCAAACGCCGCGATGTACACAAGCGCTGCAACTCGTGGATCAGCTCCGGCCGCGGTGATGACCGAACCACCGTAGGAATGACCGACCAGGATCGCGGGGCTGCCGACACGCCCCAGAGTTCTCTTCACGCAGTCGACGTCGCCGGCGTGTGAATCAAGCCCGTGCTGAGACGCGATCACTTCAAATCCTTCTTTCTGGAGAGTTGGGATCAGTTTGCTGAAGCATGAGCCGTCGGCCCATAGGCCGTGGCAGAATACGATGCTTGGTTTGGTGCGCGTAGATGTCATTTTCAAAATCTCCTTGTCGTGAAAGTGTCCGAAATGGTGAAGGGAACAGATCACTTGCACGTGCATCCATCACACCTCGTGTGAGAGCACGCTGCATCACCATATAGAAGCGTTGTTTTCTGCCCCGCTCAGGGGAGGGAAAAATACCTCGATAGTGGTAACGGTCTAGCCATCACACTTGGTAGGTAGCGGGCTGGTACGATGTTATTTTTTTGCTCGTCTTCATTTCAGGGTTGGCTAGAAGGCTTTTCTGGCTGCTCCTGCTACAGTTGGCGAAAAATCCCCATTGCACTCATAATCCAGGGCACTTTTGACCGGGTGGCCCATCGTTTCGCCCGCAGTTTGGCGAAGGGTGGGATTCGCGAATGCCTATCTTCCTTCACCCGAGGAGCGATCGCAGCGCATAATAGGCAGCGGCTCATCTCGTGCGTGAATTCCTCATAGCAGTTACCTTGACCGCCGTCCTGTGCTTCTAATCCCCCTGCTCGGGACAAGCAGCGAAGCCTGAGTCAAAGGCTGCCAATACGCAAAGCGCCGAAATCCAGACACCAGAAAGCGATGCTAGCTGCTGGTTCCGAGGGAGTGAGAGCGACTCTCCGAAGTGCGTTTTGCGAGACGGCCAAGGAAAACTGTTCATTGCGCAGGAGTATGTCAGCGAGCTTGAATTCGATTCTCATGGCCTGGCGCAGGTATTCCGTAACGGCGGCGAGCCCCGGCACGGGTGGATGTACGTCGACCGCAAGGGGCGGGTGATCGTACAGGGCGTTCCGATAATCGACAATTGGGCTGATGAGTTCTCTGAGGGACTGGTGCGCACCGTCATCAATGAAAAATACGGATTCGCGGATCGGCAAGGGAGGATTGTGGTTGCGCCCAGGTATGACTGGGCCGCTCCATTCGAAAAGGGCCATGCCGAGGTCTGCATAGGTTGCCGTGAAGTATGCGTAAAGCCAGACAACATGGGGGCGGACTCCGACGGGGATTGCGAACACCACACCGTGACGGGTGGTGAATGGTTCAAAATCAACAAGTTGGGCCGGGTTGTGGCGAGAGTGCGGCGGTGATTGGGACGAACTGAAGTCCGGCGGGTTCAAGTTCCACCCTCCGCCAAAAGAGGGCAGAAGGGTGGGGCACCCCCTTCTTGCTATCAAATGCAGAGATGCTTCACCCGCTGCGCGGGCGCGGCGTGATCCCCAAAGGTTTCGGCAGCACGGCTAGATAGCCCATCTGACTACTTCAACTGACGGTTTGACAGCTTCCCCTAATGGGGATAGATTGCATGGAATTATGAAGCTTTGCTGCCTGAACGCCTGTTGTTGTCGCGCGATGCACATGCGTGCGTCTTCGGCGTCGGCGGCTGGTTCATGAGCTAGATTTCAGAATTTCCAGAGTTCAATCCGCCGCCGGAGATGATCCGAGCGGCGGATTTGTTTTGGGACGAAAGTTGCAGCGCCAGGGCTGCACACACAATCTAAAGAAGAGGCCAACAAAATGGTTCCCGAGATTGAAGCCGAAGAACTCAAGCACCGTCTGGATGCCGGCGAGAAGCTATATCTGCTGGATGTCCGCGACGAGTACGAATACGAGATCTCGAACATCGGCGGTCACCTGATCCCGCTGCCCGAGCTGCCCAAGCGCCTGCATGAACTCGACGCCAGGCGCGAAATTGTAGTGCTCTGCAAGATGGGGCCGCGCGGCGCGAAAGCGGTGCTGATCCTTCGCCAGGCAGGATTTAAGCGAGTCCGCAATCTGAGCGGCGGGATTCATGCCTGGGCTGATCGCGTGGATCGCAAGGTCCGCAAGTATTAAACAGGCGTGGGCTCGGGGGATTTCCACAGGCTATCTGCACAAGACCCGATGCCCTTGCTAATCATCCGTCGAGCTCCCAGCCGGCAGATGAATCATTTCTTGATTCTACTTTCCCACAACCTCCTGTACTACAATCCAGGGCATCCGATTCCTAAAAGGAGACGCTATAGTGCCTGAAACCGCTACTCGCCTATCTTTAGGTGAACAGGCCGCATTTCAACTTGCCAACGTAACCAAAACCCCTCCGCAATATGGAGCCATTACTCCCCGCTGGCTGGTCCGGCTGCTGGACTGGAAACCGCTGGAGGCGGGAATCTTTCGGCTCAACCGCGTAGCCGAAGACAAAGCCGTCGAAGTGACTTGCGGGCATGTTGACGAGTCAGCCCTGGCGACGACTTATGTCGATTATCAGGAAAAGCCGCGCGAGTACACGCTGAGCAGCATCAATGCGGTGCTTAACGTTCACACGCGCATTTCTGATATTTACAACACCCCGTATGACCAGGTCCGCGAGCAACTGCGCCTACTGATCGAGAACGTGAAAGAGAAGCAGGAAAGCGAACTGATCAATAACGCGGACTACGGCTTCCTGAACAACACTCCGGATGCGCAGAAGATTTCGACCCGCAAGGGCGCGCCCACGCCAGATGATCTGGACGAGCTGCTGACGAAAGTGTGGAAAGAGCCATCGTTCTTCCTGGCGCATCCGCGAGCGATCGCAGCGTTTGGACGCGAATGCACGCGCCGTGGCGTGCCTCCGCCGACCGTGACTCTTTTCGGCAATCCATTTCTTACCTGGCGCGGAGTTCCCCTGGTGCCGACTGATAAGTTGAATATCAGGGCCCGGGATGGAAAGACCAAGATCCTGCTGCTGCGCGTAGGCGAGAGAAAGCAAGGAGTGATCGGGCTATTTCAACCCGGATTGCAGGGCGAACAGAGCCCGGGTCTTTCGGTGCGGTTTATGGGAATCAGTCCGAAGTCGATCGCTTCCTACCTGATCTCGCTCTACTGCTCGGCGGCCGTGCTTACGGATGACGCCATTGCGCTGCTCGATAATGTCGAGGTCGGACACTATCATGAATACAAGTAATGGCGACAAGGGAGCGCCCGCCGCAAGTGGAAACGTCAACTGGCCCAGTGAATGGAAACAGGCAGAATCGTTAGCTGGTCTGCCCGATCCGGCTCAGCTGGCGCGTATGGCCAGCGAATTTTTCACGGCCTTGCCGGGTGTGGAGCCGGCCATTCCTTCAGGATCGTGGGGGCAGTGGCTGCCGAGATCACCCTTCAGCACAACGCTTCCGACATACTCACAAAAGCCTGTTTCCGAAGGGCAAATCGGTAGCCCGATTCCAGGCCAAGTTCAGCCCGATGCCCGCTCGTCGAGTTCTGCCGCAGCCGCGGTACCACCGATGCCCGCTCCGGTTCCTCAGTCTGCGGGAGGCGCGGCCCCTCTGGCAGGACCTGCTCCCGACCCCGCGCCTGATCTGGCGAGTGTGCCGGCTTTCGGCTTCTTACAGGATGCGAGACCGTTGTTCGCAGAAGCGCCGGTTGAGAATCAAAGCACGATAGAGACGCCGGCATCAGGGCCGACTTCCCTTCCCGGCGAAGCTGGTTTCGGAGCGGTTCCGTGGTCGCTGGACGACGAAATCCTGAAAGGGCAGCTGGCCGAAATTCCGCAGCCGCCGTCACCTACGATTCCTGGCGCCCTGGGTGCGGTGGACTCATCGGCTTATCCCACGTTTTCTTTCATGGAAGAAGCGCGGCCCCTGTTTTCGAGCCCGCCCTCTATGCCGGGACCGGTTCCGGCGAGCGAGCCTCCGTCGGAGGCTGATGTCGGAGCTTTCGCACAGAAAATAACTCCGCAGGAAATGGATTGGGCCCCTGACCGCTGGGCGCCGCAGGCACCGGGCACGGTGACGCATACGCCAGACCTGCGCGCCCCGGCGACCTACGGTTTTCTCGATCAGCTTCGGCCGCTTGCATCAGTGGACACTGTGCCTGTGCTTGAGCCAATGGCGGCGGAAGCACCGCAAATTCCGGGTGTGAGCCTCTCTTCGCAGTCGTTCGACGCCGCGGCCCTGCGGCGGGATTTTCCGATCCTTGAAGAACGTGTGAACGGGCGGCCGCTGGTGTGGCTGGATAACGCCGCGACCACGCAGAAGCCGCAAAGCGTGATCGAGCGCCTGAATTTTTTCTATCGGCACGAGAATTCCAACGTGCACCGGGCGGCCCACGAGCTGGCCGCGCGCGCTACCGACGCCTATGAGTCGGCCCGCGAAAAGATCCGGCGCTTCCTCAATGCTTCCGCAGTTCGAGAAATCATCTTTGTGCGGGGCACGACCGAAGGGATCAATCTGGTGGCGCAGAGCTGGGGCAGGCGCTACGTCCAGAAGGACGACGAAATTGTGATCACCTGGCTGGAACACCACGCCAACATCGTGCCCTGGCAGATGCTGTGTTCGGAGAAAGGCGCGCGCCTGCGCGTGGCTCCGGTGGATGACAGCGGGCAGGTGATTCTGGAGGAATACGAAAAGCTGCTGGGGCCGAAGACGCGGCTCGTCTCGGTTGCCCAGGTCTCGAACGCCCTGGGGACGATTACGCCGGTCAAGGCGATGATCGACTCCGCGCACCGGCATGGGGCAAAGGTGCTGGTGGATGGCGCGCAGGCGGTTTCGCATATGCCGGTGGACGTGCAGGCGCTGAATTGCGATTTCTACGTTTTGTCAGGTCACAAGATGTTCGCGCCCACCGGGATTGGCGTGGTTTTCGGCAAATCGGAAGTGCTGGACACGACACCGCCGTGGCAAGGCGGGGGCAGCATGATCCAGGATGTGACATTCGAGAAAACGGTTTACCACATGCCTCCGCAGCGATTCGAAGCCGGCACAGGCAGCATTGCGGATGCCGTGGGGCTTGGCGCAGCGGTCGATTATCTCGAACGCGTGGGCATGGCCAACGTGAGCCGGAGCGAACACGAGCTTCTGATCTACGCGACTGACTTGCTCGAACGCATTCCCGGATTGCGAATCATCGGGCGGGCCAAGGAAAAGGCCGGCGTCCTGTCGTTCGTGCTGGATGGCTTCCGCACGGAGGAAGTCGGGGATTTTCTCAATCGCCGGGGCATAGCGGTTCGCGCCGGACATCACTGCGCGCAACCGATTCACCGCCGCTTTGGGCTGGAAAGCACGATTCGCGTTTCTTTTGCCCTCTATAACACCTGCGAGGATGTGGACGCGCTGGTAGCGGCGCTGTGGGATCTGAGACAGGGAAGGAATCCGGGGTTGGTGTGAGGGGTATCGTCCTCGTGCGCAATCACGTGCTACTGCCTCAACCCGGTGACCTATTTAACTTGTTCAACCCTGACCACTCGGGTCACAAATGTCAGAGATGCGTCGGCGACCCTGCCAGTCACCTCCCAACAGCCCTCGGTGGGAAAGATGAGGCCACTGGCCTGAATCCCTGTTCCGCGATAGCCGTCGGGAATACTCGCGCGTAGGGGCGGTGCCGAGGCGTCAAGCCTCTTGCCTTCGATCCTCAACCTCCCCGCTATAGCTCGAAACCAAAGCCATTTCATGGCCAGCGAGCCATCCTCGAGTATGAAACCGGACCCACCTGGTCGGAATATCACGGTTCCATTCGGCCAGAGCACCGTCCAGATCTTTCCATTGCCGTAGGAGTTTGGAGTTGGAACATCGCGCGGACCCGTGTAGTCGGGGGAGTATGTCACTGTTCCACCAAAGTTCTTGACCGGTGGTTGGCTCTCATTCGGGACTGTCACTGGACAGCGGAAGGAGTCGGCCGGAACTGTCGTCTGGGCTTGCCCCTGCAGGGTGTTGAGTTGGAACGCGACCGCAGAGAACAGAATCAATGAAAGAGGGCCTCGCAGACTCATACGTACCCCCTATTGGAGAGCATCATCTATGGCAAGTAGGAATATACAGCAGGTTGCGGCTCGGGAGTGTTGATCAGCGATTTCACTCCGGCAACCAGTGAAGGCACGAGCGCCGCGACGGTGGAAGTCAGGTGGGTGCCGTAGCCGAAGTTTTCACCGGTTACGGTTATCACGAACGCTTCGGGAGAGTGGCGGTAGAGTTCCCACGAGCAGGCCAGCAAACGCGCAGGATCGAGCTGGTGCGAGAAGCTGCCCGGGGAGTACGGAACGGAGGCGACGTTCTGCACCTCGAGCATGCCTGGGGGGTCTCCGACACTGGCATCGATGAAGATCACGCGCTGAGCTTCGGCGATGCGGTCGGCCAGTTCGGGCTGAAGCTGGTGGCAGGTGAGAATTTCGATTTCGGAATCTTCAATCTGGTCGCGCAATTGATCGGCGGCGATCCAGCCCACGCCATCATCGCAACGAAGCGGATTGCCAAAGGCAATGATCAGGACCCGCGCCATCAGCGCATCACCTCCGAGATAACGGTTCCATCGGCATCCAGCAGTTGAATCTGTAACCGCATTTGTCCCAGGGCGTGGGTGGAACAGCTCAGGCAGGGATCGAAGCAGCGGATTACGGCTTCTACGCGATTGAGCATGCCTTCGGGGACCACTCGTCCCTTGATGTAGTGGCGCGCCACCTGCAGGACGCCGCGATTCATGGCAAGGTTGTTGTGGGCGGTGGCGATCAACAGGTTGGCCCAGGTGACCAGTCCGGTTTCGTCGATCTTGTAATGATGAATCAGGGTGCCGCGGGGAGCCTCGGCCACGCCTACCCCCTCGTAATTGTTGGGGCCGGCGTAGGCGCGGACGTGCTTGCCCAGAATCTCGGGATCGTGCAGCAGCTCCTCGATGCGCTCCACTGAAAACAGGCATTCGATCAGGCGCGCGTAATGGTAGTAGAAGGAGCTGAGCACGAAACGCCGCTCCAGTTCGCGGAATTCGGCCAGTTCCTGATCGGCCAGGGGAGTGCCGCAATGCCTGGCCATATTCAGCCGGGCCAGCGGGCCCACGCGGTACATGCCATGGGGATAGCCCAGCGGCTTGTAATAAGGTGACTTGAGATAGGACCAGGGTTCCACGGCTTCACCGAGAAATTCCTGGTAGCGGGCAGCATCGAGGTTATCGGCGACGATGTCGCCGTCGGCGTTCACGATCCGCAGCCAGCCTTTGTACAGGGCCAGGCCGCCGCCTTCCTTGGCCAGTGCCATGAACAGCGAAGGAAAGTTGGCGAAGGTGCGAATCTCCTCGCGAAAATTTTCCAGCTGGCGCTTGAACCACAGAATGCTGCGCAGGATGATCTCGCGGGCCTCGGGTATCTCGCGCAGAATGGTGTCGCGCCGCTCCACGCTTAGCGGCTCACTGACTCCACCGGGCACCACCCAGGCGGGATGAATGCGCTTACCTCCCAGCAACTCGATGATCTCCTGCCCGAACTTGCGCAGGCGAATCCCGTCACGGGCCACGGAGGGACTGTGCTCCGCCACGCCAAAGAGGTTGCGCCGCGCGGGATCGGAGTCCATGCCCAGCAGGAAATCGGGAGCAGAAAGAATGAAAAGGCTGAGAGCATGCGATTGCACGACCTGCGCCAGGTTCATGATGCGGCGCAGCTTCTCCGCGGTCTCGGGGATGCGCACCGCCAGAATGGCGTCGCACGCCTTGGCGGAGGCAATCAGATGCGCTACCGGGCAGATGCCACAAATGCGCGCCATCAGCGCAGGCATCTCGTAGAAAGGCCGGCCCTCGCACAGCTTCTCGAATCCACGGAATTGGGTGACGTGGAAGTGGGCGTCTTCCACTACTCCGTGCTCATCCAGCTGGATGGTTATTTTCGAGTGGCCCTCGATGCGGGTGACGGGATCGATAACTATGGTTTGCATCTTTATCCCTGGGCTCCCTTCTATGCGCCGAAGCGGCAGCGCGTGCTCATGTCAGGGGTGCGGCCGGCGATCAGCTCGCTGATGGCAAAGTGGATCAGATCGCGATGCGGCGGGCATCCGGGAATGAACAGGTCCACATCCACCACTTCGTGCACCGGACGGCAACGCAGCAGCAGCCGCGGGACCACCCGCGATGGCACCTGCGGATTCAGCGTGTGATCCTCGGTGTAGCCGCGAGCCAGCACCGAGTCCAGCGGAAAGGGATTGCGCATCCCGGGAACATTGGCGGTGACGGCACAGTCTCCGAGCGAAACCAGAATGCGCGTCCGTTTGCGTATGCGCTCAATTTTTTCCAGGTCCTCTTCGCTGCTGACCGCGCCTTCCACCAGGGTGACATCCACATCGGGAGGAAATTCCTTGTTGTCCACCAGCGGGCTGTAGACGAGGTCGACCGCCGGAGCCAGCTCCAGCAGGCGCTCGTCCATATCGAGGAACGACATGTGGCAGCCGGAGCAGCCGTCCAACCAGACCGTCGCCAGACGAACTTTACTCATCGCCATTCCTCCCGCATCAGCTGCAGATAGGGGAGGAATTGCTGACGCTTGGTCATCTCTCCGGCGGAGCGTCCTTTCTCCGCCAGCGCTCCGGTGGGGCAGACGTGAATGCATTTGCCGCAACCGGTGCAGGTTTCCGAATCTCCCCAGGGCTGGTTGAGATCGGTAATGACGCGACAGTCGATGCCGCGGCCGGTCAGGTCCCAAGTGTGCGCGCCTTCGATTTCATCGCAGACGCGCACACAGCGAGTGCAGAGGATGCAGCGGTTGTGATCAGCGACGAAGCGGCGGCTGGAGGCATCCACGGCAAGCCTCGGATTCAAATAGGGCACGCGGACGTGGGTCATCCCTAGCTTCATGGCTAAGTCCTGCAGCTCGCAGTGGCCATTGGAAACGCACACCGAGCAGATGTGGTTGCGTTCGGAGAACAGCAACTCCAGGATCATCAGCCGGTAATTGCGCAGGCGCTCGGAATGTACCGTGACTTCCATGCCTTCCTGCACGCGGGTTACGCAGGCCGGCAGGAGCTTGTTGCTGCCTTTGACTTCCACCAGGCAGAGGCGGCAAGCGCCGACGTCAGAGAGGCCATCGAGATGACAGAGTGTGGGAACCTCGATGCCGTTCTCGCGGGCTACTTCGAGGATGGTCTGGTCTTCGCCGGCGCCCACTTCCCTGCCGTCGATGGTGAGCGTACGGATCTGAGGAGCGGCGTTTCTGGTTGCGCTCATATACCCACCCCCGCAGGCTTGGCGGCAGGCTGGAGGTGGCCTGCTTCCGCCGGTTGAGAAGTTGGCGGTTGAGGATGACACACCCCAGCCGGGCAGCGGTGATCACGGAGGTGCGCGGCGTATTCATCCGCGAAATACCGCAGCGTGCTGCCCACCGGATTAGGAGCGGTTTGACCGAGGCCGCAGAGGCTGGTATTGCGCACGACATCGGAGAGGCGCTTCAGCAACTCCAGATCCTGCTCGCTGGCCTGGCCAGTGGTGATGCGGGTGAGCAGATTGAGCATGTGGGTGGTGCCGACGCGGCAGGGGATGCATTTTCCGCACGACTCGGTAGCGCAGAAATCCATGAAGTACTTGGCCACATCCACCATGCAGGAAGAGTCGTCCATGACGATCAGGCCGCCCGAGCCCATGATCGAGCCCACGCTGGCCAGCGACTCGTAATCCACCGGCATGTCCAGGTACTGCTCGGGAACGCATCCGCCGGAAGGGCCGCCGGTTTGCGCCGCCTTGAATCTGCGGCCCTCAGGAATGCCGCCCCCAAGCTGGAAGATGATCTCGCGCAACGGCATGCCCATGGGAACTTCGATCAATCCGGTATGCTTCACCCGGCCAGCCAGCGCGAATACCTTGGTGCCTTTGCTTTTCTCCGTGCCGATCTTCGCGTACCACTCGCCTCCGCGGTTAATGATGGGAGCGATATTGGCGAAGGTCTCCACGTTGTTGATCAGAGTTGGGCATCCCCAGAGGCCCGACTGGGCGGGATAAGGAGGGCGAGGGCGGGGCTGGCCACGTCCGCCTTCCACCGAGGAGATCAGCGCCGTCTCCTCTCCGCAGACAAACGCTCCAGCCCCTAGCCGCAGGTCGATGCGGAAGCTGAAAGTGGTATCGCAGATGTTGCTGCCCAGCAGCCCCAGTTGCTCGGCCTGGCGAATAGCGATCTTCAGGCGCTTGATGGCCAGCGGATATTCGGCACGGACGTAGATGTAGCCGCGATCGGCGCCCACGGCGTACGCGCCGATGGCCATGCCTTCCAGCACGCGCTGGGGATCGCTCTCGAGCACGCTGCGGTCCATGAATGCGCCGGGATCGCCTTCGTCGGCATTGCAGATCACATACTTGGTCCGCTGTGTGCGGGCCTTGGCTACCGTGCTCCACTTCAATCCGGTGGGGTAACCAGCGCCTCCGCGCCCACGCAAGCCGCTCTTCACTACCTGCTCGATGACTTCGCTGGGCTTCATCGAGGTGAGTGCGGTAAGCAGGGCCTCATAGCCGCCGGCCGCGATGTAGTCTTCGATACGTTCCGGGTCGATGCGCCCGGAGTTTTCGAGCACGATCTTGCGTTGCGCGGTGAAGAAAGGAAGATCGGTCGGGAGACGGAGACGATCTACGGAGCTGCCACTGGCCAGGGCGGCGACAATCTCGGCGATGTCGGAAGCGGAGTCCGGCGGCCGTACACCTTGATAAAGCGATCCGCCTGGTTCCACCGCGACCAGCGGACCGGCGGCGCACAGTCCCATGCAGCCGACGCCCTTCACCTGGCAGCTCCTCTCGAGTCCCCGTTCCCTGACCTGTGCTTCCAGGCCGGCTTTGACCTGATCGCTGCGCTGCGACAGGCAGGCTGCCGCCGTACACACATGGATTTTCTGCGGCAGTTGTTCCTGCTTTTCGCGTTCGACGCGCGCGATCTCGTGAAGTTCTTCAAGCGTCATGGTGGATCCACCTTTCGACGCGTTGCGTCAGTTGCTCCGGCATGACCTTGCCGGCAACTTCCCCATCGAACACCACCGCCGGCGCCAGGCCGCAGGAGCCCAGACAGCGGGCAGTGAGCAAGGAAACCTGATTGTCCGCGGTAGTTTCTCCGGGATGAATGTGCACCTGCTGTTCCACCGCACTAAGCAGGGCTGGGGAACCCTTGATGTAGCAGGCAGTACCGGTGCAGATGACGCAGGTGTGCGCGCCCTTGGGCTTCAGCGTGAAAAAGTGGTAGAAGGTGGCGACTCCATAAACCTTGCTAAGTGGCAGCCGCAGGCTGTGCGCGACAAAGCGGAGGGCCACATCATCCAGATATCCAAATGCTTCCTGCACGGTATGCAGGACCTCAATCAAGGCGTGGGATTGGTGGCCATGGCGGCGCATAGTGCCTTCCACGATGCGCCACCGCTTGTCGTCGGACGGCGGACTGACCGAGGCCGGATGAAGCGTCATTGCGGGTCCTTGGGGAGCTGTTCTGCACTCGCACAATTGCGAGGCGGACACGTGTCCGCCGCCAGCAGGCAAAGCCTCAGCTGGATCAATCATCAGTGTGCTACGGCTGCGAAGCTAAGGGTGTGAGAGCGGTCACGGGTGGGAGTGAAACGAGTCACCAATGGGAAACAGAGCTCTTTTGGGAATCCTGGAAGGGTGGGGAGCACCCTGACCACAAGCCTGCGACGCAAATCACAGTCAAGCGTAAGGGGGGCGAATAGCCTGAAGCTGTGCAGCGGAGGAGGTTTTTCCGCGCACCTCGAGGACTCCAGTGTTCCCTGGCAGAGTCCCTTGCGTCCGAACCGATCCCGGAGGCTCTCGCCAGGGAAGGGAGGCGGACATGAAAAGCTTCAGCGTGTTTTTCGGAATGTTAGTGGCGGTGGTAGTCATCGCCGTTTTGTTGCTGATCTTCGGCGTAAGTTTCCGCCCGCAGCCGACGGTAGTGACCTATAACCCCGCGACCGAAACCACCATCAGCGGAGTAGTGCAGGAGCTGCAGGATTATCGTTGCCCGGTCAGTGAGGGCGAAATCGGGAGCCACCTGGTGGTGAAAACCGACCAGGGTTTGGTGCACGTGCATCTGGCGGCGGCGCGCATCATGCGCAGCCAGGACTTCAAACTCGCGGTGGGCGACCAGATTACGGTGGTGGGTTCCAAGATCCGTGTGGGCGAGGGATTGAATCTGATGGCCCGCGAGATCACACGCGGCAACGAAATCTTTACCCTGCGCAATCCTAATGGGGTTCTGTTGCTGATGCAGAGGTAAAGGGGCAGAGTCTGATCAGTCGCTCGCCGAACACTGATTGGCTGGGTGAGGGGTCATGCCCAGGCCCTAAAGCCACAAGCTGCCAAGCCGGAGCATTATTTGCTCCCCAAGCACGTGTCGCGGATCGCGCACGGTGAGCATAATATGGCGGGGACGACGAGACTCGAACTCGCGACCTCTGCCGTGACAGCCAAGCATTTACTCGTAACTAACAGAAAATACGCGACGCGGATGGCTCCCTGAGTCGCCCTCAGAACCCAGGGGAACAGCTTATCGAAGCCTTCCGAACCCACAATTTGGCTATTGACGCTTGACAGTAGTAACGCGCCACGATAGTATCCACCCAGCGTGATCAAGACATTCCGGGATGCTGAAACCGAGCGGCTGTGGAAGGAAGAACGCAGCCGCCGCATCCCGGCGAGTATCCACAAGACAGCGCTGAAGAAATTGCAGATGCTGAACGCGGCGGGAGCGCTGGGAGACTTGCTGCTGCCTCCCGGCAACCGTCTGGAACGGCTGAAAGGCGACCGGCAGGGCCAGCACAGCATTCGCATCAACGATCAATATCGCGTCTGCTTCGAGTGGCGAGAGGGCAACGCTTACGAGGTCGAGATCACGGACTACCATTGAGGAGAGTCACAGCATGGCTCGACGGAAAGCGAGAACGATTGCCGCCCATCCTGGCGAAATCCTGCGCACGGAATTCATGGAGCCGCTGGGCATTACCGCCTACCAGCTCGCCAAGGCACTGCACTTCCCCGGTGTATACGAAATAGTCCGCGAACAGCGGGCTATCAGCGCCGACGTCGCCTTGCGGCTGGGAAAGTACTTTGACATGACACCGCAGTTCTGGTTGAACCTGCAAACGGATTACGATTTGCGGGTCGCCGCCGCGAGCGCGCCATTGGGCAAAATCAAGCCGCGCTCAGCCGCTTAAGAGATGTCCCGTAGAAACACAGAACGCGCCAATCGTTCATGCCCCACAATTCGGCGCCTCGTGCCAATTAAGAAACAAGGTGTGTGGCGCACGTTGAAGGCTCAAGCTGCATATTTGTTGAGTCATGGCAAGCGCGTTACCCCCGCACAGCTTGCGGCAATGCTGGTCGAGAAGAGCATGTTGGAGATGCGGGACGCGCAAGATGTGACAGCAACGATTCTGGTCGTAACCAATTGAAACTTGGCGATACGGGTGGCGCTGAAAGCCGGGGAGTGGTCTGCACCGAGCAGGAGTGACGATGCTGTCTTGTGGGGTGATTCTAGAACTCCCTTCCATCAGGAATCAACAACGGGAAGGATTCTTGTACGTTCAAGGTGTGTGAGTGGACGGCTACTGAGTGGACCGGCCACTATGATCGGGGCGGTGCGCTAGGCAGCTGCCGGTCCTGGCGCATCAGCGCTGCTCATTTCTTGGCCTGACTTTGAGATCGCGGCGAGCTTGCTTGGTCTCAGGAACCACATGATCTCATTGATGCCTTGCGCGGAGGCATCAATGGTAAGCCCAATGGGAACGCCATCGCGCAATATGAGAACAGCCGCCTGTCCATTTGTCTCGACCCAGTCAAGCGTCACGCCCTTCCAGCACCATGTGGAGACACCGGCAATGAAGGTGGCCACACGTTTGCGACCAGTAACTGGGACTCCCGCAGCGCGCACAAGTCCCCCGCCATCAGAGTAAGAAACAACATCCTCTGCGAAGAGGCCTTCCAGAGCGGCCATGTCGCCCTGCTGCGCGGCAATGATAAAGGCCTCCAGAAAGCGCCGCTGCTCGTTCGAACTGACGGAGGTGCGCCGGCCATCTTCGATATGTTTGCGGGCGCGGGAGACGAGTTGGCGGACGTTGGCTTCCTCCATTTGCAGGATGTCCGCGATCTGGCGATAGGGGTAATCGAATGCTTCGCGCAGAACATATGCGGCGCGTTCTGTGGGAGAGAGTTTTTCAAGGAGCAGCAGAATCGCAAGCTTCAATGCTTCACCTCGCTCCGCGCCAATTCCGGGATCGGCGCTGGTGTCCACCGGTTCGGGAAGCCAAGTTCCGATGTAGCTTTCGCGGCGCGAGTGGGCGGACTGAGCCAGATTGATGCACAGCCGTGTAGTTATCGTCGCCAGGTATGCGGGAGGGTTCTCTATCGCGTTCCGATTTGTGGACTGCCAGCGCATCCATGCGTCTTGCACGACATCCTCGGCTTCCGCCGCACTTCCGAGCATGCGGTAAGCGATGCCGAACAGACGCGGACGCACTGGGGCAAAAGCTGAAAGACCATCGTCGTGTTCGCCGGTCTCTACGTCGCGAATGGGCGGAGGAGCTTGCGGGAAAGGTTTTCCTGCCGTTGCCATATTCGATCTCCTTTTCACGGGAACTGAGCACACCAGAATGGTGGAGTCTGGGATTTACAGCGCGATATTCTCCCGAACAAACAGAGGACGGACATTGCACTTACCTGATGGGGAATTGAGATCGCAAGGACATCATGAAGCAAGGGGCGGGGAATGGATCGAGATTGGAGCCTGGAAGTGGGTCAGGCGGTCAAAAGGCTGATCCATAATAACCACGCGACCCGTTCTTAAAGCCAGGATGGGAGCACCTGCGGCTGAAAACGCCTTGATCGACAAATCTACGAGCGACCCGCGCTGCGCAATTTTCGTGTGCGAAGACACAGTTGCGGAGGGAGGCGTTGGGCGAATCAGTTCCTGCTGAAACGCATCATCATCGGGAGATACAATCGAGAAGAAGAGAGCAAGGATGCCCACTCCGCCAAGCCAGTTAAACCATCCCATGCGGCGAGGCATAGTGAAGCCGAAGGTCCAGCGAGCGAAAGCTGCCAGCGCCACCAATAATGCGCAGATATTTCGCATGCCCCCCATCAAGACCTCGGAACAAATCTGACTCTGGCGGGCGCCTTTGAGAGTTAGAAAAGGCTATGCCGAGGGGCAATTTACTGTCAATACAAGGGGGCGAAATGGTGGTGCAGGCGGGCTCGACGATCGCAAACCCTCCCTCTTCCCTGCCGGGGGAAAGGAAAGAGCAATTTCGGTCTGCATATAACAACTTCTTTTCGCCGTCCAACATCATTATTGCGACTCGTCAACAGGCTGAGCGATCCGTTGTGTTTTTCTTCAGAGCGAACGAACCTCGTGTCACAAAGCGCGACTCAATTTTGTCTTAGCGATAGCAAGAGACCAGTGGGGGCCCGAAAAGCCTTGGTCGAAGATGACGGAGAACAATTATGAAAATCGTAGTGATCGGTGGTACCGGTCTCATTGGATCAAAGCTTGTCAACAAGTTGCGCGAGCATGGACATGAAGCCGTAGCCGCAGCACCCAACACAGGGGTCAACACCCTGACTGGCGAAGGACTGGCCGAAGTGCTGAAAGGCGCCTCGGTAGTTGTTGATGTATCCAATTCTCCTTCCTGGGAAGACGCAGCGGTGATGAATTTTTTTCAGACCTCAACGAAAAACCTCCTCAGCTATGGAGCAGCCGCAGGCGTACTGCACCACGTCGCGTTGTCGGTGGTGGGAACTGACCGGCTGTCGGAGAGTGGTTACTTCCGGGCCAAAATTGCTCAGGAGAAATTGATCAGAGAATCTTCAATCCCCTACACCATCGTGCGTGCGACGCAGTTCTTTGAGTTCCTCAAGGGCCTTGCCGACGTTTCTATTGTCGACGGCAAGGTGCATTTGCCACCCGTGCTTTTCCAGCCAATGGCTGCAGACGATGTCGCCACTGCCGTGGCAAGAATTGCAGTAGGCCCGCCGGTAAAAGGCATGGTCGAAATTGGAGGTCCAGAACAGTTTCACCTCGACGAACTGGTGCGGCGGCGTTTGGCATCACTCAACGATCCACGCGAAATTATCGCTGATCCAAAAGCGCTTTACTCTGGCGCGAAAATCAGCGAAAGAACACTAGTTCCGGGCAATGACGCACGACTCGGCGAGACGCGTTTCGAAACCTGGCTCGCTCAGTCGGCGGCAAGCACCCACGCCGCGTAATCCGCGTACATAGGGACACGCGGAAATACTAAGGAGTCCGACGCCGAATGACTGGCGCGAGCACCAAAGGAGTTCCTTAACGGTGAATTTGTGAGTACGTCGACTACAACTTTAAAGATCGGCGCAGTTTTCTTCACTGTCTGGGGCTGTCCTGTTACGCGTGTGGCAGTACCGCCCAAACACACGACGCGTTAAATGCGTCATCAAAGGAAGGGATGATTGTTATGAAGTTCACAAAAGCAATTCTGGCACTCGTATTTCTCATGTCCGGCATGCTGCTGCCACAGGAGGCGAAGGTAACTGACCTTATGTCGAAAGACCTGCCCAACCTGCCTGGCAAAGAAGGTCTGATGATCACCGTGGATTATCCGCCGGGCAGCGCGGATCCCATCCATCGCCACAATGCAAGTGCATTTGTTTATGTGCTGGAAGGTACGATCGTGATGCAGGTGAGAGGCGGAAAAGAAGTTACTTTGAAGCCTGGTCAGACCTTCTATGAAGGCCCCGATGATGTTCACATCGTTGGGCGAAACGCAAGCAAGACCAAACCGGCAAAATTCGTCGTGTTCCTGGTAAAGGACAAGGGCGCTCCGGTGTTTGTGCCCACCAACTAATTCGAAGCAAGCATTTCTGTATCACAAAAATTTAGGGAGAAGTTTATATGAGCACAATTACGGTGAAAGGTGGCACGACAAGCCAGAAATGGACTAGAAATCGGTAGCCAGAATCGGGGACGGAACTCACTACTGCCGTCGTTTGCCCCAGCTGAATCAGGCAGCGACGGCTGCCGCTTTCGGCGGCTTCGCCGGCACCCTCCTGCTTCTGCCGAGCGTCTTAACGTTCGTGGAGAAATTGAAGATCTCAGTCCACACCTTATTGAACAAGGTGCTGTTGAACCTCGGCGTGGATTGGAGGGTATCGTAAGCCCAATACATGCGGGCGGGTTGATAGCCTGAGCCGCCGTGCTGATGTGGTAGTGCTTTGATCAGTTGATAGTGACCGACAATGTCTAAGTGATCGCCGGGCACGAGCACGATTTCACCTCTCGGCCAGAGCATGGAAGCGGTGTTGACGATGCCATCGTTGTCCCATATCTGGAGTGGCAAGGGCGGAGTGGGATCCAACATGAGGCTAATTTTGCCCGCGAGGCGTGGCCAGCGGAATGGGCCACCCGCACACGCCCGGTAAACCAGGCGATACGCCAGATCGGTTTTCGCGCTCAGTTTCAGGTCCCTCGCAAATTCAGGATAAGAAAACGGGTTGGCGAGTTCCCAAACCGGCGCGGGCACGCCCGCTGGGAAGCAGAACGGGCGGCCGCCTACGGTGGCAAACGACAGCACTCGGATCTGCGGGTCGTCCCACAACTCCAGTTCTGTTTCGCGCTCTTTATCATCGAAATGCGCCGGACTTTTTGTCGTCGGCTCGTGCGGCTGGGAAGTGAGGTCGTTGATCACGTGGAAATCCGTACTCATCTGGCGAAAATAGAAGGTGAGTTCGGACGCCGCTTCCAGCGCGTCGGCGGTCCTGGTTGGGCCGGGCTTGCCGTAATTTTGGTTGGCCTCGGTAAGTGCGTCCTGAAGAGCGAGAAAAATCTCGGCATTGGTCAGGGAAGCGGCGCATCCCGTGATGCCGCTCTCAATCTGGTCGAGCAGGTAGAGTTGGGAACCTGTCACAGCAGCGCGCAGTTTTGCGATGATCACAGCTCGCCAACCCGGGTGCGAGCACACCCAGTCGGCAATGTTCGTGCCCCAGTGTGGTACGGAAAGGAACACCACACGTTTCAGGCAATGGCGAATGTGCTCGTCCGAGACGCTCTCCCCACCGTCGACATAAAGCGGTTCAGGGCGGGGACTGTGAAGGTCACAAATCAGCCGACGAATGTCGAGCCCACCGGTCGAGTGGCCGACCAGGACGATGCTGTCGTCGTCCAGAATTTCCCCACGCGCCATGCGCTTTGCGATGTAAGCCCGCAACCGCGATGCCCGTGTGGACACTGCCGCGGTGGGTAAGTTGTCGAAATAGTGGAGCACCACGGGAGAGCGTTTTTGTTGTTCCCGCCAGTGCCGAAAAAGAGTGGTTATGCCCGAATAATATTGGACTTGCCCAAGCGCATCGAAGGCTCCGAAACCCGGTACCAATATGATGTGAACCTGGGGGCGGCGAGCGAATCCAGACCTCTTAGCCATGGCACGCTCTTGGGTTTTCACACTAAAGCGCGCTTTAGTTTAGGTGTTGTTGTGATTGATTGTCTGTGACAAGCATCCCCCCTGCCTGTGAAGCAAGAATTACTTATGAAATCGCGCCGGGCGCTTCATCTGCTAACTGACTAGAAAGGCTGGTGGGTTGGAGACATCAAGCGAGGCAACGGCGAATCGGGGTCCTGTGCAAAACGGGTAGTTCCTCAAATCGTAACAAAACTCAGACACAATACACGGCTCAAGTAATTTTGTGCTAGGAAGCCATGGGTAAGAAACCATGGGTAAGAAACCATGGGTAAGAATCGAACTAAGCGGTGTGGTTGCAGGCAAATTCACTTTGCATGGCGGAAACTGCTTTGCTGAACCGAAATGGTGTTTAGCGCAGCTTCCAGTTCAAATGGACGTCACCGGCACGGAACCCAGATCGTGCATTTACTCTGAGTCGTGTCTCGAAGAGAGAGGCGGTGCGATTGTGTACGAGCAGTTTGGTGGTTTGGTAGATCAAACAGCAAAAACCGTAACGTTCAAGCTCTTCGTTCCGGATGGGGAACGAGCACCCTATCAGTACGAGGGTGGGGGGCTACCACGGCTAACGGATGTCTTTGTGGTCGGGAGCTTTCAGAAGGCAGGCACGCGAGAATGGGATTTGTCCGCTCCGATTCGCATGGTGAGAAGCGACTACGTGGATCCGGCGAGCGGTCTTCTTAAGGGATGGGTGTATTCCTTTACGAGTGCACCCCTTAGCGATGGCTTTTACGAATACAAATATCTCCTGAACTTCGAGGACAGCCGACCGCGCCTGATCACAGACCCGTGTGCCCGTTATGGCGGCTCTGAGAATCAGAACTCCGCTTTCGTACTGGGAGGCCATGTTGAGAATGTGAGTCCACTCGCCACTGCGCGTTTGCCATACAGCGATTTGATCATTTACGAGCTGATGATTGACGACTTCACAGCCAAAATAAAAGGGCCGAATGAGGCACCACTCGAAACAATCGTGCGGAAGCTCGACGGCCTCGTAGCCCTGGGCATCAATGCCATTGAATTCATGCCCTGGACAGCATGGACCTACGCAGACGATCCGAGCAAGGATTTCAGTTGGGGTTACAACCCTGTCCAGTACTTCTCGGTAGCCCATAAATACACGTTGAACCCCACCACGGAAACGGACAAGCTGGTCTATCTCAAGCGACTCATCAACCAATGCCATGCGCGCAACATCCACGTGATTATGGATGGTGTCTTTAACCATGCGGACGCGACGCCTCCCGATCGGGGCTTTCCATACTATTGGCTATACCAGGATCCGGCCGACTCTCCATATGTAGGTAACTTCGCGCAGGCGGCCTTCTTCAAAGATCTGGACTATGCAAACCAATGCACGCTCGAGTACATCCGAGATGCCTGCCTCTACTGGATTGAGAAGTTTCAGATCGATGGGATTCGCTTCGACAATACCCTTGGCTTCTACAAAGCCGACGACCGTGGCCATGGATTACCCAAACTTCTCGGCGAGCTACGCTCATACTTCTCCCAGAAGAAGATCAGGAACTTCGCGATGATTCTTGAACATAGCTGGGACTATGCTGCGGTCGACGTGGTAAACAAGGTCGGTGCTACGAGTTGTTGGCTGGATCCCTTTCGGAGCCAGAGCATGGACTATCTTGGAAATCGGCCGCGCGGCGTCCCGCAGGTGCAACCGAACATTATGCGGATGCTCAATTCGGGACGCGACTTCGGTGCCGATCACGTTCCCACCATCTACATTGAAAACCACGATCACCTGAGGTTCATGCTGAAAGCAGGAGGTCGTGCGTACTGGTATCTGACGCAGCCATACATCATTGCACTATTCACTTGCCCCGGCGCTACCCTGATCTATAACGGGCAGGAATTCGGGGCAGACAATGACATGCCGGAGTCAGGCGATGGCCGGGTGGTGGCGCGTCCCCTGGATTGGAATTGGTTGATGCAGGATGCGGGTCCCACGGTGTTCGCACGTTATCAAGCTATGATGGCGATTCGCAAGCAGCATCCCGCACTCCGGAGCGGCAATTTCTACCCACCGGACTGGGACGAGTCTGTTACCCAGCGCGACCCAAATGGCTTTGGAATTGATCGTGACCGCAACATCGTCGTCTATCATCGCTGGGCTGATGCTCCTGGCGGACAGATCGAAAGGTATTATGTCGCCTTGAACTTCTCGCAAAGTGATGAACCAGTCTCATTCGCGGTGCCAAATAGCGGTCAGTGGAAGGACCTCATCAGCGGTAGCGTACTCAACGCCGTAGGGGGGAGAATCTCAACGACGTTGGGGTCGAACTGGGGTGCGATCTACTACCAGAAAGCTTAGGCGAGGAAGGAGCGACCACCCCGTGGGCTCGATGTTATTCATGGCTACCGACTGAATCTCATCAAAACGCAGAAGACTGTCGCGCCGGAAATTTTTAGGGTTGAGAAGTTGGAAATGCTGGCCTGGTTCATCACGCGATTCATGGATTGCAAATTCTCGTGTTGCGAGCCTGGGGTGTATTGCAACCGGTAAACGACTGGGGGACCAGATCGGCTGCGATGGAATGTGTCAGGCTGCCCGATTTTCCTGTGATGCTCACCAGGTGCTCATCGTTAGAGGCATGGCACAGCGTGGAATGTATGGTCAGATGACTGGTGGTGTGAGTGGATGTGGGGCTGAAGACGGCGCTGGTGACTCCCTGGCCAGAAGCGCTGAGCTGAACGGCATCCGTGAATCCAAACAGCGGATTGACAGTAATGGTGGTCGAGCCCACGCAGCCATTAGCCGTGTTGGCGAGATGAATCTCTACGGGATTCGCCGAGAGCGTGAAGTCGGGAGGAGGAGGAGTTGCTTGTACCGTTACTTCCAGTGGCTGAATTGCGGAGGAGATGTTCGGTTTGGCAGCGTCGCGAGCGACAACGCTGAAGAAGTTCAGCCCGGGAGCGGTAGGGGTTCCGCTCAGCACACCGCTATTCTTGTCGAAAGTGAGCCAGGGAGGAAGGTTGGCGGCGGACCACTGAAACGCCGAAGCGCCTTCGGCGAACACGCGCGTCTGGTAGGGAAAGTTCATGAATGCCTGGGGAAGCGAGGTGGTTACAATGATGGGTCCCGGTGGAAGCGGTTTGGTGGAGCCGAAGGCGACGGTAAATCCGTCCTTGTCGCCGTCCGGATCGGAGGGAATGGAAACGACGTTGTTGCCTTGAGCCATGGTGATGGATTGGGAAGGCGTCAATCCTGGCGAGAGGCTGTTGGCCGTATCAAAGATGTCGAAACTGAGGGAGCCATAATCAGCCAGATCGGTGATGGAGCACCACCAGAGGAAGCAAGAGACTGGCGCTTCCACGATCCACTCGGCCGACTGCAAGCTGCCGGAATAGGAAACGCTTTTGGAGGCGGTCCAGTTTTTGGTTACGTTCATAAGAAGGATGAGCCAGGTCATGGGCGAGCCGGGAGCGGGATCTCCGCTGAGCGAAATCACCGCGATCATGTGATCGCCGGGGGACACGGGATTAGAAAACTGCTGTTCGCCGTCGTCCAGGGAGTTTTGCCACCAGGCGTAGTACTCGGGCCCGCCGAAAAGACCGGTTCCCAGAACGCCGGAAGAGTAGTCTTGCTCGGTACCGGCCTGAATCAGGTGGTCGTCCATCCAACCGTCGATACCGATCCAAGTGGAGGAATGATCGCCCGCATCCCCGTATACCGTGGGGACTGTCCATTCGCCCGACACGGAGAGAAAAGGCGCTCCGGAAGAAATCTTGTAGCCGGACCAACCGCTGGAGAGATCGCTGGCGATAATGGAAGCGGCTTTGGTGCGAGGAGGAACTCCGTGCACGGCGATGGTGGCGGTGCCCGGACCGACCGCGCGCAGCAGACCGATGGTGCCGTGAGGAAGGTGAACGATACCGCGAGGAGCTTCCAGGACGCCGCGCGGGGTGACCGAAAAGCCGCGCGCGCCTGACTCCTGGCTGAAGCGGATGAGGAGAGCAGTTCCTTGCGGAGCTTCGATCCGTTGCCCGGTCATTTCCGGGGTGATGCGCATGAAGGGCTTGCCATTGACCAGCTTGATTTCAGGACGCCCCTTGGTAGCGGCTCGCGCTTCCGCGCGTGGCGGAGCCGGAGTGACATCGACGGTGTATTTCGCCAGCTCGATGGTGGGAAGATTCGGCGTTTTGCATGCAGGCCGCTCCTGGGGGAAAGCCGAGACGATCAGGAGAGAAGCCAAGGATGTGGTCAGAGAAAGGGAACGCATACGAAATCCTCCGGCGCGACCCATTCTGACACAAACTTATTCTGGATCACTTGAATCGTTGAACAGCACGGTGAGCTTGATGCTGCCATGGCCGTACTGCGGAAAATTGGATTTCGTCGGATCGCCTGGGTCAAGGTTCGACGCGGTATCATCCGGCGGGAACAACACCAGTGAATTCATGAAAGCGATCAAGGCCTGCGAATCCTGCGCGCCCAAGGCCGCATAGGCATCGCGCGACGCCTGGGCTTCGCCACCATGGCGCAGGATTACGTCGTCCAGGGTTATGCTGCGCCCGTCGTGACCGTAAGGGCCCGCGGAACCAACTCCCCAAAGCGGCCGGGTCAAGAACATTGTCTGCATGGTTCCGTTCCAGTTGCGTTCGTAGAAGGCCGGACCGACATCGTGCCGTTTAAAGTCGGTGAAAATGTCGCGTACCAGGAATGGATTTCCCAGGGGAACCTTGAGCGCGCCCAATCCGTTTCCATCGTCCACAGTGCGAATCAGTGGGGTAGCGGTGGCAAACAGGGAGTTGAAGATGCCACGAGTCGGGTCATAAACCGTCTCGACATCGGCGACGCGGCGGTGATGATCGATCGTGAGATCGGCGATGTGGCAGGAGTCGCAGCCGATCCTGGAGAAGACCCGGCGGCCGCGCTCGGTGGTCTGGTTTTGCTGGTGATGAGCCGGCTTGAAGTAGTTCAGCAAGTAGAATTCGAGATAGTCCACGAGTGCAGGATCTATCTCGTTTCCGTTCTGGCCATCCGGTAGCGGGGGTTTGCCAATTTTGTCCTTCGACCCGTGGCGACATTTCCGCCTGCTCCCGCCGACCCGTGGGGCCGACCGTGGCAGAGAGCGCAAC